>CAJXTP010000046.1 GCA_913061335.1 uncultured Loktanella sp. | reverse complement strand
TGCCAAAGTCGCGCTGCATCCCCGCGGCACATCCGCGATCAAAGCCCGCCAAAATCGGCGCAACATCAGACGGTAGCAACCGCCCCGCAACCATATGTGTCAGCAACCGATTGCGCTGCACGTCGCGTTCGGCATCCAAGACGTCCAAAGATCCACCATGTTTACGCAGATAAACCGCGAGGCTTGCGCCGATCTGGCTAATATCAGTTGGGACGCGGTCAATCCGACGCCTGCCGCTTGCCGCATATCCGTGATGCACTCGCGCGCGTGGCACTATCGCAGTGCAGTGGCCCGCCTGCCCAATGCGCATATTCAAATCTGTTTCATCCAAATAGAACTGAAACGCAGGATCAAAGCCGCCCAGCGCCACCATCACATCACGGCGCACAGCCATGTTGGTGCCTTCGGTCTTAATCGCGCAGGTCGGCGTGCCGGTGAACACCTCCGGCTCATCGCCACTTAGGTGCAAAGCCTCGGTCTGCGCGTCCGGGCCAACCGTGCGGGCCTTCCACTGAAAGCTGATACCATTGCGGCTGATGACATAGCCGCCAGCCACCGAAACTGCCGGGTCAGAAAACGGTGCGACCAAATGGGTCAGCCAATTTGGCTCGGGAACGGCGTCATCGTCGATGAATGCGATGATCTGTCCCGCGGCTACAGCAACGCCAGCATTGCGGGCAGCACTGATGTTGCGGGTTTCAAACGGAACGATCTTAATCTGATCTGCCAAGGCATGTGCGTGCACTGCAACGACCCCAGCGGCGTCTGCCACAACGACAATTTCGTAATTTGAATAATCAAGCTGTCCGACACCTGTCAGAGCAACGCACAACGCATCGGGCCGCCCATGACTGACAATAATTACGCTGACGGACAGGACCGTCACGCAAGACCCATTTGGGACAACATCATCTCGATCCGAGGAACGTCCTCTGGGTTGTTCAATTCCCAAAACTGACGACCTTTGGCTTCGACCTCAACACATAAAACATGCGCGCCACGTTCCAAAAACCGCAACTGCTCTAGCCCTTCTAGCTGCTCCAGCGGGCCAGCAGGCCAAAGAGGGTACGCCGCAAGGGCAGACGGACGGTACGCATAGACACCAACATGGTGGAAAACCGGCGTTTCGTCAGCATCCCCATAGGTTTTCCCGGTGTAAGGAATCACCTCTTTGGAGAAATACAGCGCATTGTGATTGGCACCAAAAACCGCAGTCGTTCCGCCCACACGACCAGCGCGGCGATCCGCCAGCAAACCATTCAACGCGGCGCCCTCAGTTCGCAGGACAGGCGTTGCCACTTCGGCCACAGGATCGGCGCGCAGGCCGGCCACCAAGTCTTCAACGAACCACGCAGGTGTCAGCGGGGCATCGCCTTGCAGGTTGACCACGACATCAAACCCGCCACCCAACGCAGTGAACGCCTCGGCACAGCGCTCTGTGCCATTTTGGCAATCCTCAGACGTCATAACAACTTCAGCGCCGAACGCTTCACATGCCTCGCGGATGCGGTCGTCGTCCGTGGCAACGACAACGCGGTCCACGCCATTCACAGACATGGCCGCATCCCAGCTGCGACGGATCAAGCTTTTGGCCTCACCGCCCGCGCCGCGCAACTCCACCAATGGCTTACCCGGATAACGGGTCGACGCATAGCGGGCAGGAATGACAATCAGAACCGACATTTACGGCAGCTTCAAATCGACGCCTGGGGCGTAGGCGATGAAAAACGGATTGGCGAAATCTGCCTTGCCGTATGTCAGCGTTGTATGATCGTCGAACCGAACAACAGCACCACCAGCACCGGTCAAAACAGCATGACCAGCGGCGGTGTCCCATTCCATCGTGCGACCAACGCGGGGATAAATATCAGCTTCACCCGTGGCAATCAGGCAGAATTTCAGCGATGAACCAGCGCTCTTGCTGTCCTTCACATTGTACTTGTTGATGTAGTCATCCGTCGCCTCGTCACGGTGGGACTTGGACGCAACAACCAACAATGCATCATTATCGGGGGTCGTGACCTTCATCTGCGACATCGGACCGGCCGCATCCTTTGGGAAATCGCCAGTTTCTTCAAACGACACACCTGCAGCATCCGTGATAAACAGGCGGTCCTTGGCGGGGGCATAAACAACGCCACGAATAGGGGTGCCATCAACGACATAAGCGATGTTCACGGTGAAATCACCGCGGCGCTTAATGAACTCTTTGGTGCCATCCAGCGGATCGACAATCAGGAACGTGCTCACGGTTTGGCCATGACTGTCAGATTGTTCTTCGGTGACCAAAGGAACGCCAGGAAAAGCTGCACGCAAACCGGCGCTGATAATAGCATCTGCAGCCTCATCGGCTTCGGTCACAGGGCTTTCGTCAGACTTGGAACGGACCTCAAAATTGGGATCGGCGTAGATCTCCATGATCTTATCGCCTGCTTCCAGCGCCAAACGGCGCATGACTGTTGTCAGTTTCTCAAAATCCATGCCGTGTAATCCTTCACGTTTCGTTATGCTGCCTGTTCTAATGATTGAAAAAACAGGTCTGCCTCCTTATGATAGCAGGCAACACGAACGGCAAGAAAATCGTGAGATAGGGCAAAATCCCACTAATAATGCAGGTTTACCATGTTTCAATCGCAGGCTCGCAAGACAACAACGCGCACCGTTTTCGGGATGCTGGAGCTGATTTATCACTCCATCGTCCGTGATGTGCGCAAGACGCACCGTAATGCGCTTGTCGGGCTGGCGATGAATATCCTGCAGACGGTAATGCTGGTGCTTACATTTTATGCGATGTTCCACCTTTTGGGAATGCGCGGCAACGCCATTCGGGGCGATTTTCTGCTTTACATCATGTCAGGCATTTTCCTGTTTCAGTGCCACACCAAAGCAATTTCAGCCGTTGTTGGATCCGAAGGGCCAACCTCGCCGATGATGCAGCATGCGCCGATGAATACCTTTATCGCGATCTGTGCGGCAGCCGTGTCGACGCTTTACCTACAACTGCTTTCGCTGTTTTGCGTCCTGTTCATCTACCATGTAGTGTTCACGCCGCTGGTTGTTCAGTACCCCATCGGCGCAATGGCAATGCTTTTGGCCGCTTGGTTGTCTGGGGTTGGGGTAGGCATGGTGTTTTTGGCGCTCAAACCTTGGGCACCCGACGTCGTTAAAATCTTGGTCATCATCTACACCCGTGGCAGCATGATCGCGTCAGGCAAAATGTTCGTGGCCAATTCATTGCCGGCCTCTATGCTCGTGTTGTTCGACTGGAACCCCCTGTTCCACACAATCGACCAAGCCCGCGGATATATCTTTCTGCACTACAACCCGCATTTCACCTCGTCGACATACCCTTACTTTGTGGCGATCGGATTGTTGATGCTTGGGATGATGGGCGAGTTCTATACCCGCAAAAGCGTTTCCCAAAGTTGGAGCGCAGGCAATTAGCGCGACACCAACGGGTCACTAGACCCAGTATTGCGATAAATAAGACGCAAGAAGTTGGATTTTTGCGCAAACCAATCGCTTCCCGCGCTTGCAGCCTCCAAATCGCAACCCTATATACGCCAAGATCAAACGATCAGGCGAACACCTGATCCGTTTAACGTAGCAACAGGCGCGGATGCCAAAATGGGTTCGCCCCGCACAAACCGCCTAACTTAAGGGATTTGAACTATGGCCAAAGTCATCGGAATTGACCTCGGAACCACGAACTCTTGTATCGCCATCATGGACGGCTCTAAGCCGCGTGTTGTTGAGAACGCTGAAGGCGCGCGCACAACGCCGTCTATCGTCGCTTTCACTGATGACGAACGCCTTGTTGGACAGCCTGCAAAACGCCAGGCCGTGACCAACCCGGAAAACACAATCTTTGCTGTGAAGCGTCTTATCGGTCGCCGGTTCGACGATAAGCTCCTCGCCAAAGAAAAGAAAAACATGCCGTTCGAAATCGTCGACGGTGGCAACGGTGACGCATGGGTCGAATCGCGCGGCGAGAAATACTCTCCGTCCCAGATTTCCGCGTTCATCTTGGGCAAAATGAAAGAAACCGCCGAAAGCTATCTCGGCGAAGAAGTAACACAGGCGGTTATCACCGTGCCTGCGTACTTTAACGATGCGCAGCGTCAGGCGACAAAAGACGCCGGTAAGATTGCTGGCCTCGAAGTGTTGCGGATCATCAACGAGCCGACAGCGGCTGCGTTGGCCTACGGTCTGGACAAAAAAGAAACACAAACCATCGCGGTCTATGACCTTGGCGGCGGTACATTCGACGTGACCATCTTGGAAATCGACGATGGCCTGTTCGAAGTTAAATCCACCAACGGCGACACGTTCCTTGGCGGTGAAGACTTTGACATGCGCATTGTTAACTACCTTGCCGACACGTTCAAAAAAGAAAACCAAGTTGACCTGACCAAAGACAAGATGGCCCTGCAGCGCCTGAAAGAAGCCGCTGAAAAAGCCAAGATCGAACTGTCTTCGTCTTCCTCGACTGAAATCAACCAGCCGTTTATCTCCATGGGCGCAAACGGGCAGCCGTTGCACATGGTTATGAAGCTGACACGCGCCAAGCTGGAAAGCCTCGTTGCTGACCTGATCAAGGCGTCGCTAAAGCCTTGCTTGGCTGCGATCAAAGACGCGGGCCTGTCCACATCCGACATCGACGAAGTCGTCCTTGTTGGCGGCATGACACGTATGCCCCGCGTTCAAGAAGAAGTTGAAAAATTCTTTGGCAAGAAGCCGCACCAAGGTGTGAACCCTGATGAAGTTGTCGCCATGGGCGCCGCAATTCAGGCTGGCGTTCTGCAAGGCGACGTTAAAGACGTTGTTCTGCTCGACGTGACACCTTTGTCGCTTGGTATTGAAACGCTCGGCGGTGTGTTCACACGCTTGATCGATCGCAACACAACGATCCCAACAAAGAAAAGCCAGATCTTCTCAACTGCCGAAGACAACCAAAATGCTGTGACTTTGCGCTGCTTCCAAGGTGAACGTGAAATGGCTGCCGACAACAAGATCCTCGGCCAGTTCAAC
The DNA here is from genome assembly GCA_913061335.1 of uncultured Loktanella sp. Lineage (GTDB taxonomy): Bacteria > Pseudomonadota > Alphaproteobacteria > Rhodobacterales > Rhodobacteraceae > Yoonia. The sequence goes on along the minus strand of CAJXTP010000046.1, from coordinate 10,626 downwards.
CTCGAAGGCATTCCACCAGCGCCACGCGGCATGCCGCAGATCGAAGTCACCTTTGACATCGACGCCAACGGCATCGTGTCCGTCGGCGCCAAAGACAAAGGCACTGGTAAGGAACAGCAGATCACGATCCAAGCATCTGGCGGCCTGTCCGACGAAGACATCCAAGCAATGATGCGCGACGCCGAAGAGAATGCTGATGCGGATAAAGAACGCCGCGAGCTGATCGAAGCCAAAAACGAAGCTGAAAGCCTGATCCACTCCACTGAGAAATCAATGGAAGAGCACGCTGCAAAAGTGGACCCGTCCACTGTTGAAGTGATCGAATTGGCAATGGCCGCGCTCAAGGACGATCTTGAAACAGACAACGCTGACAAGATCAAAGCCGGGGCACAGAACGTACGTGAAGCCTCGATGAAGCTGGGCGAAGCCATCTACAAGGCCAGCCAAGAAGCCGAAGAAGGCGAAGGCGAACCAAAGGGCATGGACGAGGAAGAAATCCTCGATGCAGACTTTGAAGACCTCAGCGACGACGAAAAGCGCGGCAACTAAGGCAATCGCCTGACTGAAACGGCCGGCCCTGAACGGGGCCGGTCTTTTTCCGTTCCCAAAGGGGAAAAGTGACCATGGCAAAACGCGATTTTTACGAAACGCTCGGCATCCAAAAAGGTGCTGACGCTGACGCGATCAAAAAAGCTTATCGTCAAAAGGCGAAAGAGCTGCATCCCGATCGCAACTCCGGCAATCCCAAGGCCGAAGATCAATTCAAAGAAGCCAACGAGGCCTATGAGGTGTTGAAAAACGCTGACAAAAAGGCTGCCTATGACCGCTACGGTCATGCGGCGTTCGAGGGCGGCATGGGCGGCGGCGGCGGCCAGCAACGTGGCGGCGGTCAAGGCGACTTTGGCTCTGCGTTCTCTGACGTTTTTGACGACCTGTTCGGCAATTTCGGCGGTGGTGGCGGTCAGCAACGTAACCGCGCCCAACGCGGTAACGACTTGCGCTACAATCTGCGCATCAACCTTGAAGACGCGTTCTCTGGCCTCCAGAAAACCGTCAACATCCCTGCCGCTGTGGCGTGTGGACCATGTAACGGAACTGGCGCCGAAGACGGCTCTCAGCCCGTTACCTGCCCGACTTGCGCTGGCATGGGTAAAGTCCGCGCGCAGCAGGGTTTCTTCACCGTTGAACGCACTTGCCCGACCTGTAACGGCGCGGGTCAAACGATCAAAGATCCATGTACCACATGCCACGGCCAAGGACGCGTCGAAAAGGAAAAGGCGCTTTCCGTCAATATCCCTGCGGGCGTTGAAACTGGCACCCGCATCCGGCTTGCTGGCGAAGGCGAAGCAGGCATGCGCGGCGGTCCAACCGGCGACTTGTATATCTTCATCGAGGTCAACGACCACAAACTGTTCGAGCGCGACAACGTCAATCTGTACTGCACTGTCCCCGTCAGCATCGCCTCTGCCGCCTTGGGTGGAGAGATCGAAGTGCCAACAATCGACGGTGGACGTTCGCGCGTGAAAATCCCCGAAGGGTCGCAATCAGGTCGCCAAATGCGCCTGCGTGCCAAAGGGATGCCAGCGCTGCGCGGCAACGGAACAGGCGATATGTTCATTGAACTTGCCGTTGAAACACCCGTCAATTTGACCGCGCGTCAAAAAGAACTCTTACAAGAATTCGATGACATCCAAGCCGAAAATAACCCCAACAGTTCCAACTTCTTTAAGTCGGTCAAAAGCTTTTGGGACTCAATGAAAGGTTAATCTTAACCGTTCATTCACCATCTGTTCTGCAAAGTGTTTCTTATGAACCACTTTGCAGAAGCCCCCTCTCTTTTCAATGACCACGATGATGTGCAGCGCGTTGTACCGCTGCCAAACGGACGCGCGCCGTCCTATCTGGCCGACCACCGCAAACGCTTGCGTGAACGGTTTAACGCAGGTGGCGCTGCGGCAATGCCCGATTATGAATTGCTCGAACTCGTGCTTTTTCGCGCCATCCCACGCCAAGACGTAAAACCACTGGCACGTGCGCTTATCGACACCTTCGGCGACTTTAACCGCGTGCTGTCCGCCCCAACCACTCAATTGACCAAGGTCAAAGGATGCGGCCCCGCCGTCGTGACTGAGCTAAAAATCATCGAGGCAGCGGCCCACCGCCTTGCCCGGGCGAAAGTCATGCAAAGGCACGTCACGTCCAGTTGGGATTCTGTGCTCGATTACTGTCACACCGTCATGGCGCACCGCGACACCGAACAATTTCGCATCTTGTTCCTTGATACGAAAAACGCGCTGATCGCCGATGAAGAGCAGGGTAAAGGCACCGTCGATCACGTCCCCGTCTACCCCCGCGAAGTCGTGAAACGCGCGTTAGAACTAAACGCCACGTCCGTCATTCTGGTGCACAACCACCCGTCCGGCGACCCGACACCGTCAGAAGCGGACATCAACATGACCCGCCAAATTAACGACGCAGCACAGGCGCTCTCGATCACGGTGCATGATCATATCATCATCAGAAAATCTCGCGAAACCAGCTTTCGGGCGCTTGGGTTATTGTGACACCCACAGCTCTACCCTGCGGTTCATCTGACGACCCCATTCGGTATCATCGCATCCCATTGGCAACGCCTCGCCAAAAGCCTGCGTTTCTACGCTAACACCATCGGGAAAAACGCCCCCCAACAAGGACTGCAAATCAAGCAACACTGCCTGCGCGCGCCCACTTGAAAGGTCACGGTTTGCTGACGTCGCCCCGCGCCCATCACTGAAACCAGCAAGCAACAAAACCTGCGTGTCATAACGTCCGTCGCGTATCGCTTGGGCCAGCGACAGCAAATTTGACCGTGACTGGGCATCCAAGCGTGTCGATCCCACTTCAAACCGGAAACTGGTCGACAGACGGACGCGCGGACCCAACGCGCGGACCATGCGCTGCAATTCGATTAACGGCATATCCTCACCAGCGGCAGCAATCGCATTGGCAAATCGCTGGCCCTGAGAATCAAGTGGAATGGGGACCGCACCCTGATCAACAAATCCAGCCCGACGCACAACGAGTTGCGCCTGAGGGCCCTGCATCCACGCTAAAAATTCGCGTGCAAAGGTAGGCAAGCGGCGACTTGGCAAATACAAAAACATCGGCGCGGTCAGTGGATAATCTTCGGTCTTAAGTGCGGTCAAACGGGGCGCAGATATAAATCCACATGCGTCACGTAGCGCGATCGATTGTGTGATTCCCACATCCGTGAACGGCAATATTCCCAGCGCACCTGGGTCAGCGGCAACAGCGGTCGCAACCGCATCATGGTCGGCGTGGCGAACGACATCTGCACCCAACGACTTGCCGACCACACCAAGCACATCGTCAATAAACCGCTGCATTTGCCCGTCATTTTGGGGGCCCAAGTGCAATGTCATCGGCACATCAGGCCCGCCCAATGCGGACCAATTCAGCGTTTCACCTGCAAACGCATCCGACAACTCCGCAAGCGAAATATGCCGCACCTCCGACACCGACGACACCACGGGGACCAGCGCATCAAGGCCTACAATCCGGCTTTGCCGCGCGCCATCCAAACTGCCAAGTCCGGCAACTCGGGCACGATCGACCTCTGCGGCGCGCACTTCACGAACAGACATCACGATGTCCGCTTCATGCGCGATAAAATCGGCAAAACCTTCGTCGGTGTTCGTCACGTGAAATACAAATCGCGCAACCGCTTGTTCATTATCCGTCAGTGTTTGCACAAACCCCGCGTCGGTATCCTCGAAACGAACGGTAAACCCTTTTGATCGCGCGAATCCCTCCACCATCGCAGGCATTAAAATATCGGCCATCCGATGCGCGCCAGACAGGCGCAGCTCTGGCACATAGGTGTCAAGATCAGGGCATACTTCACCCGTGCAAGTCACCGTGTCATATCGCAAGGTCAGCGGGCCGAATTGCGATTCGATTTGAATATTTTCACCATCAAACCCGATCATACGACCGTTGATGTTCAACCCACCGCCATCGGATGTTAGGGTTACATCCTGCGCGAATGCAGGCGCACAAAAGAAAAGTGCGGCGCAAAGCACCGCACGTTTCAGAAGACTGCCCAAATGGCCTGATTCATTACGCGTCATTTCGCGGCGAGTGTCAGGTCCTTGAACATATTTTTCAATACTAGAAATTCGCCAACTGCGTCACATTCGGGCATTGTCATGGTCAAATCGATGGCTGTCGGTGTTGACGACCGGTCAATCTGAATGCTTTGCGCAGCAACGTCGCGTCCGCAGTTTTCCGCTGTCACCTCGGCCTCGACGGTTAACGCAACCGATCCGTCGCGCGAAACCGTTCCTGTTGGAAATGTATACACCTCGACCATCAATGGCGTGTCACGTGTATCGTCGCCAAGTCGCACCAAAAAGCCCGCTTGCGACGGGGTTACAAAGTCCAATTCTCCCGCAGCAGCAGACCAAACGTGGCCGTCTGTTTCATAGTCGGCACCAAATTCCAGCGCATGCAGTTGCACCGCATTCACGCCCTGCCACTGCAACGCAGCACGATCAAAGTTCGCCAATTCCGGTACAACAACAGATGTCACAGCGCCGTCACCGCTTTCAAATGCGGCGATAAAGAATGCGTCTTCTGCCATCGCTGGCATCAAAATGTCGGTCGTTCCAGCAGCGTCAGTCAGGATCGTAAACATCAATCCCTGATGGTGAATTGTTATAGCGGCGTTCAGTTCGCACGGCGCGGTCACTGACAATGCAACCATTGCAAGCGGCAAAACAGTTGCGCCCATTGCTACATCACAGCTCTGCTCTGGCACGACGGATGGTGCTGCGATTTCAGGAATGAACAGGTTCTCATCAACTGAATTCAACGCGGCAAGCAACACTGGCACCGGAATATTCAAGGGCGGCGTTGCCTGGGGCATAACAAGGGACGGCGCAAGGCTCGCCGCTAGTGGCATCACGATATCAGCAGGCGTGATTGCTGTCGACGCAAGTCCATCAGCTGGCTGCAACCGCGACGCAACCGCGTCACCGTATTGCATGACAAAGCCGACCCCAAGCGCCACAGCAAACGTGCTCGCGGCGGTAATAAACTTCTTTTTGCGGGACATATCGTGCCTCCTTCACCCATTGGTTTGGAAACAGATTGTCAACTTAGGATGGCCCTATAAGGACCACCCCAAGGTTTTAGCGTGACCGGATTGTGGCAACTTTACGCCAGTCTTCCATGGCAATGCTTAAACTTTTTGCCTGACCCACAAGGGCAAGCATCGTTCCGGCTTGGGGTGCCCCATGTCGTCGGATCGTCCTCGACAAACCCATCACGCGGCGTCGCGCCCGTCCCACCAGGGGACGATGTGGCGCGTGCAACGGTGTCTTCTTGGGCCGTTGCAGCGGCAGCTTGTTGGGCTTGCATCTGTGCAACCAATTGCGCCTGCTCTTCAGCTGACATAGGCCGGATTTGACCCAGCTTTTGCGTCACTTCAGTGCGCAGACCATCCAGCAGACGTTCAAACAATTGAAAGCCCTCGGTCTTATATTCATTCAGCGGATCACGCTGTGCGTAACCACGGAAACCAACAACAGCACGCAGATGTTCCAGCGTCAGTAGGTGTTCACGCCACTTGCCGTCAATGGACTGCAACAAAACCTGCTTTTCGATGTTGCGCATGGTTTCGGCGCCGAATGCCTCAGATTTTTCAACCATATAGGCATCAGATGCCTCTTCCAGACGTTCGCGGATATCGTTGTCATCAACACCCTCTTCGTCGGCCCACTTCATCACGGGCGCATCGATACCAAGCGTCGCAATCACATCGGCATACAGGCCTTCTGTGTTCCACTGATCGGCATAGGATTTTGGCGGCATGTGCTCCGTGATCAGGTCATCAATCACTTGATGGCGCATATCAGTTGCGATCTCGGACAGGTCCGATGCCTCCATGATATCGCGGCGCTGGGTAAAGATCACCTTACGCTGCTCGTTCATAACGTCATCGAATTTCAACAGCTGCTTACGGATGTCAAAGTTGCGGCCTTCAACCTTTGCTTGGGCGCGTTCCAACGACTTGTTGACCCAAGGGTGAATGATAGCTTCGCCTTCTTTCATGCCAAGGCTGGACAACACTTTGTCCAAACGCTCGGACCCGAAAATGCGCATGAGGTCATCTTCCAATGACAAGAAAAACGACGAGCGACCCGGATCACCCTGACGACCAGACCGACCACGCAGCTGGTTATCAATGCGGCGCGATTCGTGACGTTCCGTCGCAAGAACGAACAGACCACCAGCGGCGATCACCTTTTCCTTTTCGTCGACAACCTCTGCACTGATACGTGTGCGGGTTTCCTCTGGATCAGCATCTGGATCAGCGGCAAGCGCCTGCAAGACGCGCATCTCAACGTTACCGCCAAGCTGAATATCGGTGCCACGACCAGCCATGTTGGTCGCAATCGTCACCGCATTCAACTTACCGGCGTCAGCCACAATCTGGGCCTCTTGCTCGTGCTGGCGGGCGTTCAGTACGTTGTGAATGATACCCTCAGCCGTCAACAACTGCGCGAGGTGTTCGGATTTATCAATCGACGTCGTGCCAACCAAAATCGGCTGACCTTTTTCATTGGCCGTCTTGATCTCTCTAACCACGCCTTCGAACTTTTCGCGGGCAGTGCGGTACACCTGATCATGCTCGTCTTTACGGTCAATCGGGCGGTTCGTCGGAATTTCAATCACACCAAGACCGTAAATTTCCATGAATTCCTCGGCTTCGGTCAACGCAGTACCCGTCATACCAGCCAGCTTTTCATACAAGCGGAAATAGTTCTGGAACGTCACAGAAGCGAGCGTGACGTTCTCGGCCTTCACATCAACGCCTTCTTTGGCTTCAATCGCTTGGTGCAGACCATCGGACAAACGACGACCCGTCATCATGCGGCCAGTGAATTCGTCAATGAGAACGACTTCACCGTTGGCCACGATATAGTCTTTGTCTTTCTCAAACATCTTATGGGCACGCAAACCTTGGGACAGGTGGTGCACCAATGTGCTGCTTTCTGGATCATACAATGTCTGACCTTCGGGGATCAAACCAACTCCCAACAGACGTTCCTCAAGGAAATCATTGCCCTCATCAGTGAACGTTGCCTGCTTGGCCTTTTCATCAATGGTGTAATGCTCTGGGGTCAACTCCGGGACGATCTTGTCGATCTGACGGTACATTTCGGCGCGGTCTTGGGCGGGGCCGGAAATGATCAGGGGGGTACGCGCCTCATCGATCAAAATACTGTCGACCTCATCCACAATCGCAAAGAAATGCGGGCGCTGATTGATCTGCGACAGCTCGGACTTCATGTTGTCGCGCAGATAATCAAACCCAAGCTCGTTGTTGGTCGCGTAAGTCACGTCGCATCTATATGCGGCATGCTTTTCCGCCTCTGGCTGGTTAGGAACCACAACACCCGTGGTCATGCCAAGCGCGGTATACACCTTGGCCATCCATTCAGCGTCACGACCAGCAAGGTAATCGTTCACCGTCACAATGTGCACGCCCTTGCCCGTCAAGGCATTCAGATACGCAGGGAACGTCGCAACAAGGGTCTTGCCCTCGCCTGTCTTCATCTCGGAAATATTGCCTTCATGCAGGAACATGCCACCGATCAGCTGTGTGTCAAAGGCACGCAACCCCAAGGCACGCTTGGCAGCCTCGCGGCAGTTCGCAAACGCTTCAGGCAAAATCGCATCAAGCGTTTCACCGCCCGCAACACGGTCTTTGTACTCTGTTGTCTTCGCAAGAATATCTTCATCACTTAGCGCCGCAAATTCGGGCTCCAGCGCATTTATCTTGGCAACAACGCCACGGGTGGCTTTAACTTTACGGTCGTTGGCAGTGCCAAACACCTTCTTAGCAATCGTTCCTAAACCCAGCATATTCTCTCCGACGGCGTCATCACGCACTGCTTACATCTATTTCAGAGGAGGCTGCTTGTGGGCCACGTTCGGGCCACCTACAAAGGGCCAAGCCCGCCCCCTCTAAGGCTTGTCTTGGATGTAAGGGGCGACCTATACACTGTCAACGCCGTGACCCATCGCGGAGCATCAAGGGATCGTTTTATGCTGAAACATGCAACATATTTTGGGGCTTTGGCCCTGTCTTTGGCCGCCACAACCGCTGTGGCTCAAAATGCAACCGCTGACACCGTTATCGCGACCGTCGGCGATACCGAAATCACGCTCGGCCAAATGATCATCACACGCGCACAACTGCCACAGCAATACGCGCAGCTCAGCGATGACGTGCTGTTTAACGGCATCCTTGATCAACTGATCCAACAACAGATTTTGGCCGACGCACTGGCCGACGTACCCAGCCGCGTTGACTATGCGGTGCAAAATGAACGCCGCAGCCTGCTAGCCGGTGAAATGATCAACGACATCACAAACGGTGCGGCTACAGACGAGGCCATTCAAGCCGCCTATGAGGCCCGTTTTGCAAATGAAATTCCTGCAACCGAATACAACGCATCCCATCTTTTGGTAGGAACCGAGGAAGAAGCGCTCGCAGCCAAGGCCCGCGTTACCGCTGGCGAAGAATTTGCGGACGTGGCGCGCAACGTGTCCACAGGGCCAACTGGGCCAAACGGTGGCAATCTTGGTTGGTTCGGCGCAGGGCAAATGGTACCTGCGTTTGAAGAAACCACAATGGCGCTGATGGTCGGCGAAGTGTCGGACCCTGTGGAAACACAATTCGGCTGGCACGTCGTGACTTTGCTGGAAACACGCAACCAAGACATCCCAACGCTGGAAGAAGTACGCCAAGAATTGTTCGGCGAACTTCAAGAAACCGCAATCCAAGCCCGTCTGACCGAATTGACCGACGCGGTCACCGTTGTGCGGCCTGAGGCAGGGGAATTCGATCCAAACCTGCTTAGCAACCTCGACCTGTTGGATTAACCCATGACGATTTCACCCCTCGCGCCTGCGGCGTTCCCCGATCTGCCTGTCATTGATGGGGTTACTTTTGCTGCCGCCGCGGCGGGTGTGAAATATGCAAACCGGCTCGACGTTATGCTGGCAATTATAGCTGACGGCACAAGCGTGGCGGGGGTGTTCACCACCTCCGCCACACGGTCCGCCAACGTGCTTGATTGCCAGCGCAAACTGTCCGCGCCATCAAATGGACCTGCGGCGATCATCGTAAACTCGGGCAACTCCAACGCCTTCACGGGCAAACGCGGCGACGGGTCTGTCGCAGCACTTTGCAAAGGCGTGTCTGACGTTTCCGGCATTGCTGAGGGACGCATTTTCACCGCCTCCACTGGCGTCATTGGCGAACCGTTGCCGCACGACAAAATTATCGCAAAACTACAAGACCTGCACGACACCCAAGGCGACAACCGCTTAGGCGACGCAGCGCAGGCCATCATGACGACCGACACATTCGCCAAAGGGTCCACCAAAACGGTGATGATCAACGGCGCACCCATCAAAATCGCAGGTATCGCCAAAGGCTCCGGCATGATCGCGCCCGACATGGCGACGATGCTAGTCTACATCTTCACAGACGCGAAAATCGACCAACCAGATTTGCAGGCACTGGTGTCACGCAAAAATGCAGTGACCTTCAATTGCATCACCGTCGACAGCGACACATCAACATCCGACAGCCTGATGATCGCGGCAACTGGCGCATCGGGTATCGACGTGACTGGCAACGAATCCTTCGAAACCGCCCTGCACGACCTAATGCGCGACCTCGCCCACCAAGTCGTGCGCGACGGCGAAGGGGCGACCAAGTTTGTCACCATCAACGTGACAGGTGCGGCATCCGATGCAGACGCACGGCTCGTCGCGATGGCCACAGCAAATTCGCCGCTCGTGAAGACGGCAATCGCAGGCGAAGATCCCAACTGGGGGCGCGTCGTCATGGCCGTTGGTAAATCCGGCGCCACCGCTGACCGTGACCTGCTATCAATTCGGTTTGGCGATATCCTTGTGGCCGAAAACGGCTGGGTTGCTGAAACCTACACCGAAGACGCAGGTGCCGATTACATGAAAAACCAAGACATCACGATCAACGTTGACCTTGGGCTTGACCAAGGCACTGCCACCGCATGGACCTGCGATCTAACCCACGGCTACATCACGATCAACGCGGACTATCGGTCATGAAAACCGTCCTCGTTTCTGCCGTCGCCCTGATCGACGTCGACGGACGGGTCCTTTTGGGGCAACGCCCCGAGGGCAAATCCATGGCGGGCCTGTGGGAATTCCCCGGCGGTAAAGTTGAAGCCGGTGAAACACCCGAAATCGCATTAATCCGCGAGCTTGAAGAAGAATTAGGCATCAACACATGGGAAAGCTGCCTCGCGCCTCTGACATTTGCCAGCCACAGTTATGATGACTTTCACCTGCTGATGCCACTTTTTGCGTGTCGCAAATGGGAAGGCACACCGCAAAGTCGCGAAAACCAAGCCCTGAAATGGGTGCATGCACGGGACCTGAAAAACTATCCGATGCCAGCAGCTGATATACCTTTAGTCCCAATTCTGCGGGACTGGCTTTAACGCGTCCTTAACCGTCTTCTGTTTGTATTTATTTCAGCTGGAGGGCCACTCATGTTAC
>CAJXTP010000045.1 GCA_913061335.1 uncultured Loktanella sp. | reverse complement strand
CTCTATTCGTCGGCAGCGTCAGATGTGTATAAGAGACAGGTACAATTGCCTGCCCGCGGCGTTATCGTCTTGGGTCAGCCAATAAACAGAAGGCGCACCAGCGGCGTCGGCTGCGGAATAGACGGCTTCGATCAACCTGCGGCCAGCGCCAGTTCCACGCATGGACGGGGCGACGTAAAGGTCTTGAAGGTAGCATGTGTTTTCAATGCGCCAGCAATGTCGGTGGAACAGGTAGTGCACCAGCCCGACAACTACGTCGTCTTGCACCGCAACCAGCGCGCAAAAGTCGCGGTCGTCGTCACCCAAAAGGCGTGCAAACGTGGATACATAAACTGCATCCGACACAGATGTGCCGTAAAATTCTAAATAGTCGCCCCAGAGCCCACGCCACGCCGCAATATCAGCGGGGCGGATAGGCCGGATTTCGACCGGCATTTTTGCCTTGGTCAAACCTGCGTCTCCTCAATATCGTCAGTTCTATCTGCCAGTGAACTGCGGCCCCTCTTTGACCCAATTGCGGTTTTTTCCGCACGGTTGGGGGCAAGGCTGATTAAGCAAGGATAAGGCTATTGGCGCACGTCTTAAGTGCGCTGAACGGGCGCATTGGCGCGCTGCGTTGCACGAAAGACTCAGACCTCTAGGTGTGTGGCCGTTGGAGGTACTAGATGTAGAGGGCGGGCCGTTTTGGGCCCGCCACAGCTGCTTAGGTCAGGTTTACAGCCATATGAGGTGTCCCGTCCGAGGTTTTCTCGGATGTTTGACCTGTCCGGTTGATCGTCGCGCTGACTTGGCGTCGCACGATGACCATGCTGTCGAATTTGCTGATGTTGACAGGTTCGACAAAGCGCACGGTCAACTGGTAGCGCGCGCCGTGACCAATATCGCTGACCCTGATCACGGCACCCGCAAACGGGCGGCCAAGATAAAGTCCAGTGATATGCTGGCCCAGTTGCACAAGCGGGGCAGGTGAATTGCCCGATTTTGCGTGCAGCGTGTTCCAATCACGATGGCCAAGTTGTTTGGCGAGCAGTTCAAGTGATTGCGCATGGCTGATCGCGTGGCCCGTGCTGGCCAGCGATTGCCGCAATGATTTTGCATGCGCCTTTAGCGCATTCAAGGAAGGTAGGTTTGTCATCTTTCACATCTTTCAGGTCAGATGCGGATTTCTCGTTGGGTGCTTGCATTGCCAACAGACCGCAAAATGCTGAGATCAGTTGAAGATGGTTATCAAAGCTTCACCGTGGCAAATGCCTGCAAGCGGCGGGTGCTTTGAACCCTGCCGCCTTTTAGAACGCATATGCCTGTCTGTCTAGCGCCCAGAGCGCGCCATGAAGGCCAGTCGTTCGAACAGATGCACGTCCTGTTCGTTTTTCAGCAAGGCACCGTGTAGCTTGGGTAGAGCGTTGGCCCCGTCGCGTTTCAGGTCTTCTGGCATGAGGTCCTCGGCGAGCAAGAGTTTGAGCCAGTCCAGCACTTCGGACGTAGAAGGTTTCTTTTTCAACCCTGCTGTGTCGCGGATTTCATAGAATTGCGTAAGCGCAGTGGTCAGCAAATTGTCTTTAATGTCAGGATGATGCACGGCCACGATTTTGCGCATCGTGTCTTGGTCAGGAAAGTTGATGTAGTGGAAAAAGCAGCGGCGCAGGAATGCGTCGGGCAATTCCTTTTCGTTATTTGACGTGATGATAACGACAGGGCGGTGGATCGCGCGCACGGTCTCGCCGGTCTCATAGACGTGGAATTCCATCCGGTCGAGCTCTTGCAGCAAATCGTTGGGGAATTCGATGTCGGCTTTGTCGATTTCATCAATCAGCAAAACAACGCGGCCCTCAGCCCCAAACGCCTGCCACATCTTACCTTTGCGGATGTAATTGGCCACGTCGTGAACTTTTTCATCGCCCAACTGGCTGTCACGCAGGCGGCTGACCGCGTCGTATTCATACAGGCCCTGTTGCGCCTTGGTCGTGGATTTGATGTGCCATTCGATCATCGGCAGGCCAAGTGCGGCGCTGACTTGGCGGGCCAATTCGGTCTTGCCGGTGCCTGGCTCCCCTTTGACCAACAGGGGCCGTTCCAATGTGACGGCTGCATTGACAGCCACCTTAAGATCATCAGTTGCGATATAGGTGTCGGTGCCTTGGAACTGCATAGCATGTCTTTCGCTGAAAACGTTTCGACGCAACCTAATGGGGTTACCGGGCATCATCAACAGTTGCTGATCGCCTAATTTCAGGGGGTGACATGCCGCAAAATCGGGAGTAAACGGGCGCAAAATAAGGGGTTAAACGACGTCAGTTTCGGGAGTGAAGACTGATGTTGCCAGCATTAAAGGAACGAAGATGAAAGCAGAAAATTTCCTGCCAGAAGATTACCGTCCGGCTGAAACAGAACCATTTATGAACGACATGCATGTCGAATATTTTCGCCGTAAGTTGTTGAACTGGCGCGGTGAATTGCTTGAAGGCAGCCGCGATACTGTTGCAGGCATGAAAGATCAAACCCGCAGCATTCCAGATGTCGCTGATCGCGCATCCGAGGAAACCGACCGTTCATTAGAATTGCGCACACGTGATCGCCAGCGCAAACTGGTCAGCAAAATTGACGGTGCGCTGCGCCGTATTGACGAAGGTGAATTTGGGTATTGTTCCAAGACAGGCGAGCAGATTTCACTTAAGCGTCTGGATGCCCGTCCGATTGCGACCATGAGCCTTGAGGCGCAAGAGCGTCACGAGCGCCGTGAAAAAGTCCACCGCGACGATTGATATGTCAAAACCGCGCCAGACAGTTGCTATTGTTGGTGCAGGTATTGGTGGCCTAACGGCTGCATTGGCCTTCGCCCGTAATGGGGCGGAGGTTTTTGTTTTGGAACAGGCGTCTGAACTGAAAGAAATCGGCGCAGGCATTCAGATCACCCCAAATGGTGCGCGTGTTCTAAATGCTTTGGGTTTGGCCGATGATTGTGCAGCCGAAAGCATCGTCGCGCAGGGCGTGCAGCCGATGGATGCCATAACGGGTCAGCCTGTTACGCGCTTTGATTTGACCACAAAATCCCCGGCATACCGATTCTTTCACCGTGCATCGCTGGTAACTATTTTGGCTGACGCCGCAAAAAAGGCTGGCGTTCACATCTCATTGGGCCAGCGCGTCTGTGCGGTGACTGCAGATGGCACGGTTGTAACGGATGCTGGTACTTTGCATGCAGATATCGTTGTTGGCGCCGATGGTATCCATTCTGTGACGCGCGATTTATTTGCTGGACCAAAGGCGGAATTTACCGGCCAAGTTGCTTGGCGTGGTGTGATTGTGGCCCCTGATGCCCCCGCCATCGCCCACATTTGGATGGCCCCGAAGCGTCATGTTGTGACCTACCCGCTAAAAGGTGGATTGTTGAATGTAGTCGCTGTGCAAGAGCGCACTGACTGGGCCGCCGAGGGGTGGGATCACATGGATGACCCAACAAATCTGCAGTCAGCTTTCTCGGATTGCGCCCCAAATTTTCAAGAAATTTTGGCTCAAGTTGAAACCCCAAGCCTGTGGGGGTTGTTCCGTCATCCGGTGGCCCAAGTTTGGTCAAAAGGCCGCGTTGTTCTGTTGGGGGACGCGGCGCATCCGACGCTGCCGTTTCTCGCTCAGGGTGCAAATATGGCGATTGAAGATGCTTTCGTTTTGGCGCATTGCTGTGCTGCGCACGCATCGGTGCAGTCGGCGTTCAGGCACTATCAACAATTACGCCGTGACCGCGTTATTCGCGCAATTTCGGCAGCCAATGCCAACGCAAAGAATTATCACCTGTCGGGGCTAAAGCGGTCGGTGACGTTTGCTGGCTTAAAGACGCTTGGCGCGGTGGCGCCCAGTGCTTTTATAAATCGGCTTAGTTGGCTTTATGATTACGATGTAACGCGCTGATTAGATAGATAAATCCACCCAAACAGGGACGTGGTCAGACGGTTTTTCGCGGCCACGAATATCGCTTTCGATCCAGCAGTCATTAAGCAGGTCGGCGCATTGTGGCGTCAGCAGGAAATGGTCGATGCGGATGCCGTCGTTGCGGTCCCATGCGCCTGCTTGATAATCCCAAAATGAATAATGCCCGGTGCCTGCGTGGCGGGCGCGGAAGGCTTCGGTAAAACCAAGGTTCACGATCTTGCGAAATGCGGCGCGGCTTTCAGGCCGAAACAATGCATCGTCGACCCAAACGTTTGGGTTTGCTGCATCTTCCGGTTGTGCAATTATATTGTAATCGCCGCACATTAGCGCGGGCTCTTCTGCGGACATAAGGTCGCGGGCGCGGGTGTGAAGCCGGTCCATCCACGCCAATTTGTAGTCGTATTTTGGTCCCGGTGCGGGGTTGCCATTTGGCAGATACAGGCCACAAATACGCACTGCTTTTTCGCCAATAACGGTGGCCTCGATCCAGCGAGCTTGCTCGTCAGTGTCATCGCCAGGCAGGCCGCGTGTGACGTCTTCTAGTGGCAGTCTGGACAGGATCGCGACCCCGTTGAAACCCTTTTGTCCGTGGGTTTCAACGTTATAGCCAAGGTCTTCGATTATTTGGCGCGGGAACCCTTCATCGACGGATTTCACCTCTTGCAAGACCGCCACATCGGGCGCGCTTTCGGTCAGCCATGTGGTCAGCGTGTCAATCCGCGCTTTGACGCCATTGATGTTAAATGTCGCAATTTTCATGGACGCCTCCTTGGTTTGGGGTTGTTTTGACCGATTGAACGGCAGGCCGCAAGTCGCCGCACCTGCATTTTAAACTTGCGTCAATCATCGTATGCTCTAACCAAGTGAACAACAAAAATAGCAGCGGGCGGCTTTATGAAAGATACTGATAGTGTGACACGGCCATCGGCCCGTGATTGGGTTTTGACGTTGGCGCAGTATCGTGACCCGTCAAATTGGCGATCAAGCTTTGAATTGGCTGTCACCGTTGTCCCATTTCTGGCGCTTTGGGTGGCTGCATGTTTTGTGTTGCCCTACAGTTATATTGCGGCATTCGCTATTTCTGCGTTGAACGGCGCGTTTTTGCTACGTCTGTTCATCATTCAGCACGATTGCGGCCATGCGTCATTCCTTGCGAACCGTACGCTGTCTGATTGGATCGGGCGGGCATTGGGTGTTCTGACGTTGACGCCATATGACGTGTGGAAGCGTACGCATGCGCTGCACCATGGCCATCACGGCAACCTTGATCATCGCGGTATCGGTGATGTGATGACCCTTACTGTAGAAGAGTTTAAGGCGCGTGGCCTGTGGGGTCGTTTACGGTATCGCGCGTATCGTCACCCAGTGACTATGTTTGTTCTAGGTCCGTCATACTTGTTTTTGCTGCAGAATCGCTTGCCGTTTGGCCTGATGAATGCTGGATCAAAGTATTGGATTAGTTCCATGGGGACCAACCTTGCGACGGCTGCGGCAGTGTTCACCGTTTATTGGTTCCTGGGCTTGGGCGCTGTTTTCTTGGTGTTCTTGCCGACAACAATTGTCGCGGCGTCAATTGGTGTTTGGTTGTTTTACGTTCAGCATCAGTTTGAAACGACGGAATGGGACACAACCGAAGACTGGAAATTACACGATGCGGCGCTGCACGGGTCATCACATTATGATCTGCCAGTTGTTCTGCGTTGGTTTACAGGCAACATTGGTATTCACCATGTGCATCACCTGTATTCACGCATTCCGTTTTACCGCCTGACAGAGGTATTGCGCGACCACGAAGAATTGGTCGAGCAAAGCCGCATGACAATCTGGCAAAGCTTTAAATGCGCGAGCCTTGATCTGTGGGATGAAAAATCGCGCCGCTTGGTGTCATTTAGAACTGCAGCGGCGCTCTAATTACATTGAAAACGATGTGCCGCAGCCGCAAGAACTGCTGGCATTGGGGTTGTTGATCACAAACCGTGCACCGATCAGTTCTTCGCTAAAGTCGATAACGGCTGACGCAAGAAAGGGCAGGGACACGGTGTCGATCAATACCTTTTCACCTGATCCTTCGAGAACCAGATCATCGTCTTTCTGCTCATCGAGATCGATTTCATACTGAAAACCAGAACAGCCGCCGCCTTCAACCGCGACCCGGAGGGCCTTGCCTTGTGCGGCAGCCCCAATCTCGGACAGTCGCTCGAATGCGCGTGGGGTCACAGTGGGGGGGAGCATCAGCATTTTGCCAGCCTTACATGTTTGATTTGTTTGCAATATAGGTTGGCTAGGCAAAGACGACAAGACAGGCAAAAAGGGCACGACCAATGACAGCCCCCTACGCGACGGACCCCGACAACATACGCGGCCGTTTATATCCCGAAGAAGAGAGCTTTTTCCGCTCTCCGTTTCAACGTGACCGCGACCGGATTATCCACGCGAGCGCATTTCGCAGGCTCAAGCATAAGACCCAAGTGTTTATTGAGCACGAAGGCGACTATTTTCGCACCCGTTTGACACATTCGATCGAGGTGGCCCAAGTCGCCCGCACTGTGGCCGCTTCGCTTGGTTTGAATGCCGAACTGACCGAGGCCATCGCATTGGCCCATGATCTGGGGCACACCCCCTTTGGTCATACTGGCGAAGAGGCGCTTGACCGCATGATGCAGCCTTACGGTGGCTTTGATCATAACGCGCAGGCGTTGCGGATTGTGACCGATCTGGAGCGCCACTATGCTGAATGGGATGGGCTGAACCTGACGTGGGAATGCCTTGAAGGCATCGCCAAGCACAATGGCCCCGTGACGGGCGACATCCCTTGGGCGTTGACCGCATACAATGATCGCCATGATCTAGAATTACATACACATGCCAGCGCTGAGGCGCAGGCTGCGGCCTTGGCCGATGACATTGCATACAACAATCACGACCTGCATGACGGATTGCGAGCAGAGCTGTTTAGCACCGATGAATTGGCTGAAATGCCAATTTTGCGCGATTGTTTTGCCCGTGTTGATGCCAAATATCCTGATCTGAATTATTACCGCCGTCGCCACGAGGCGCTGCGCCGGTTCTTTGGTGTGCTGGTTGAAGACGTGATTAATGTCAGCCGTCATAACTTGGCCGATCTGAATCCGCAGTCGGTGCATGATATCCGTCATGCGGGCCGGATGATGGTGCAGTTTTCGCCCGAATTGTGGACTGATCTAAAGGTCATCCGCAAGTTTCTGTTCGAACGCATGTACCGCGCCCCTCGGGTCGTTGAAATGCGCGTTGTGGTCACCCAAATGGTCGATGATCTGTTCCCGTTTTTCATGGAAAATACGGACGAGTTGCCTAAGCAATGGCGTAAGGACGTGGCCGATGCCCCCAATAAGGTGGCCTTGGCACGCATCGTCGCAGATTATATTGCGGGTATGACGGATCGGTTCGCGATCCAAGAACACACCCGATTGATCGGCGGCGAAGAAATTCCCAAGGGCGTTATTGATGGCAATTGAGGCCGCAGCCGGTGCTATGCAGCCTGTTATGGCGTTCGCGCTTGTGGGTGCATTGGGTGTTGGATCGCAGTGGATAGCATGGCGTTTGCGGATGCCTGCCATCGTGCTGATGTTGGTCGCGGGAATTATCATAGGGCCAGTGCTGGGTATCTTTGATCCGGCGCGCGATATTGGCCCGTTGATGGGGCCAATTATCTCAATTGCGGTTGCGATTATTCTGTTTGAGGGTGGTTTGACGCTGAACTTTCATTCGCTGCAAGATGCAGTGAAAGGCGTTCGTCGGTTGGTATTTATTGGCGCACCACTTGGATGGCTGACGTCGACATTGGCGCTGCGTTATGGGGCAGAGCTATCTTGGGAAAGCGCCACGGTTTTTGGCGGCATTATGATTGTCACAGGCCCCACGGTGATTGCGCCATTGCTGCGCACGGCACGGCTGTCGCGTAGACCCGCAGCATTGTTGCAATGGGAAGCCATCGTGAACGACCCCATCGGGGCATTGGCCGCCGTATTGGCGTTTTCGGTCGTATCCGCGCTGCATACAAATCTGACCGCTGGCGATGCGATACTCGAGTTGGTCGTTGGTATTGGCTTTGCCACTGTGATCGGATGGGCTGGCGGATACGGGCTGGCGCGGGCATTCAAACGGGCTTGGGTGCCAGAATATATGAAGGTGCCGGTGCTGTTTGCATTGCTGTTATGCGTGTTCGCTGTGTCGGACGCTGTGCTGCATGAAAGCGGGCTTTTGGCGGTGACGATTATGGGCATCGTGATCGCGAATTCAAATTTACCGAGCTACGACGAGTTGCGCCGATTTAAGGAACACGCGACCGTTTTGTTGGTGTCGGGTGTGTTTATTTTGCTGGCCGCAGGGTTGGATGTCGTGGCTTTGGCTCAGCTGGATATGCGTGCGGTCTATTTCGTCTTCCTGGTCATTCTTGTGGCGCGCCCATTGACGGTTTTTGTGTCGCTGCTTGGGTCTGGCCTGCCTTGGCGCGAGCAGGTGTTGGTTGCCTTTACAGGGCCGCGCGGTGTTGTGTTGGTTGCTGTGGCTGGGTTGTTTGGTGACCGTTTATTGGGCCTTGGGTTTGCGGATGCAGCTCTGATTGCGCCGCTGGCGTTTGTGCTGGTGGCTATCACGGTTGTTTTGCACGGGTTTACGTTAAAGCCATTCGCGCGGTTTCTTGGTCTGACGGGCGCGGCCAGCCCCGGCGTGTTGATCGTTGGCGGGTCGACTTGGACCACGGCATTTGCTGAAGCGCTGAAAAAAGCCGAGGTGCCTGTTCTGATGACTGACCCCAACTATGGTAACCTGCGAAGCGCGCGTGGAGCTGGGATCGAGACGTTTTCGGGTGATATATTATCTGAAGCAGCTGAACATCGGTTGGAGTTGGTGAGCTATGCCTCAATCATCGCCGCAACGTCGAATGATTCCTATAATACATTGGTTGCCACCGATTTGGCGCCTGAATTCGGCCGCGGGAACGTGTTTCAAGTCATGCGAGAAAAGACCGATAGTGCGCGGCATCAACTGCCACGTACCTTGGGTGGGGCCAAGTTTGGGCCGCAGGAAACGCATCGCGGATTGGACCGTCTTGTCCGGCTTGGTTGGACGTTCCGCACCACCCGTCTGTCCGAAGAATTCACGTTTGAGCAGTGGCGCGAAGACCGCACGACAAGCGCCTTGGTTGCCCGCATTTCGCCAACCGGAGAGATCAAACTGATCCGCCGTGACGATGAGGTGAAGGGCGCGCCTGATGTGTGTATCATCGCGCTGCGCCCACCCGGAGATGACGTGCCCGACGGTCCGGACCAACCGCTTACTGATAGCTGACATTGACGACCACGGCTGGCGTGATAAACCGCCTGACAACACCCCATAAAGGACGCCTCTTATGAACCTGTTTGCTGATATCCGTGGCTTGGTCATTTCTTGCCTTGACGCAATGGTGGCTGATGGCACTTTACCCGACGGTTTGGCGATGGGCGCTGTCACTGTGGAACCTCCGCGTGATGCATCGCACGGCGATATGGCGACGAATGCCGCGATGGTTTTGGCAAAGCCTGCCAAAATGAACCCGCGTATGATTGCGGATGCGCTGGCAGAGCGGTTGTTGGCCGATGGCCGTGTGGCTGCAGCAGAAGTTGCTGGGCCCGGGTTTTTGAACCTGCGGTTGATTGCAGATGTCTGGCAAGGTGTGGTTAAGGCCGCGTTGACCGATCCGACGTTCGGTCAGTCCACGCTGGGTGCAAACAAAAAAATGCTGGTCGAATATGTGTCGGCCAACCCTACGGGGCCGCTGCATGTTGGCCATACCCGTGGCGCTGTATTTGGCGATGCATTGGCCAGTTTGCTTGCTTATGCTGGCTATGATGTGACGCGTGAATATTACATCAACGACGGCGGCGCACAGGTCGATGTGTTGGCGCGGTCGGTCTACTTGCGCTATCAAGAGGCGCATGGCCAAGAGGTCGCGTTTGAGGATGGCACATACCCCGGTGACTATCTGATCCCTGTGGGCGAGGCGCTGAAAGCGAAGGTCGGTAGTGAGTATTTAGAACAAAGCGAGGATGTCTGGCTTGCGGATGTTCGTGAGTTTTCAACCGAGGCGATGATGGACCTTATCCGCGCGGATTTGGCTTTGTTGGGCATCAAAATGGATAGCTTCTTTTCTGAAAAAGAGTTGTACAACAGTGGCTTGATTGAAGCAGCGATTGAAGAGCTGGATGCTAAGGGGTTGATTTATCGTGGCACGCTGGAGCCACCAAAAGGCAAGTTGCCTGACGATTGGGAGCCGCGCGAGCAGACGCTGTTCAAGTCTACTGCGCATGGTGATGACGTTGATCGGCCGGTTCAAAAATCGGACGGTGCGTGGACTTATTTCGCACCTGATATCGCCTATCACTATGGCAAAGTTCAGCGTGGCTTTGATCAATTGATTGACGTCTTTGGCGCCGACCACGGTGGCTACGTGAAGCGGATGAAGGCGGCAGTTTCGGCACTTTCTGACGGAAAAGTGCCGCTGGACATCAAGCTGACTCAGCTGGTGAAGCTGATGAAAAACGGCGAAGAATTCAAGATGTCAAAGCGGGCAGGGACATTTGTGATGCTGTCGGACGTTGTGGCCCTCGTGGGTCCCGATGTGACCCGATTCCATATGCTGACGCGCAAAAATGATGCGCCGTTGGACTTTGATTTCGACAAGGTACTTGAGCAGTCCAAGGATAATCCGGTATTTTATGTGCAATACGCCAATGCGCGGGTGAATTCGGTGCTGGGCAAGGCGCGGGCTGCGGGTATTGCCGTCGATGATGCTACGCTTGCGGGTGTTGATTTTACCAAGCTTAACCATGATGCTGAGCTGGCAGTCGCCAAAAAACTGGCCGAATGGCCACGTTTGGTCGAGATCGCCGCGAAGGGCCATGAGCCGCACAAAATCGCGTTTTATCTTTATGATTTGGCGTCTGAATTCCACGGATTGTGGAACAAGGGCAACGACGACATGAGCCTACGGTTCTTGCAAGACGGCGACAATGACACAACACAAGCGAAAATAGCCATGATCCGTGCCGTTTCTGTTGTTATTGCGGCTGGCCTTGGTATTCTTGGCGTAACCCCAGCGGAAGAGATGCGCTAAAGCGTGCCGCCTCTGGGTTAGTTTTGAGGCAACCCAACCGATTAGCAGTGATCGGGCAGTGAGGCAAAGATGGCAGTTTATGATCAGGGGTATACCCCCGTTAGTGGTGCCGTGCGCGCCGGTGCTTTGGTAAATTACGCAGGTGCGCTGGTGTCTTGTGCGTTGATCGTCGGTGTTGGCGTTTGGGGCTATAAGTTAGTGGTGCGCGATGTGTCCGGAATTCCAGTTGTCCGTGCGATGGCTGGCGATATGCGCGTTTTGCCTGTCACCCCCGGCGGTGAAGTTTCTGTCCACACTGGTTTGTCTGTCAATGAAGTCGCTGCCGTCGGCGAGGCTTCTGGCCCCGAAGATAGCGTGGCTTTGGCCCCAACGACGGCGGGCCTCGCGGATGAAGACGTTGTCGCGCAGTTGTCAACCGAAGCTGGCGAAGTTCCAGACATTGCCCCATTTGTATCCCCCGAGGTCGAAATGAAAGTCGCGTTGAATGCAACGCAGATCGTTGCCGCCCCACTTTCCACCGATGATATTCTGGCGCTTGCCAATCAGATTGCAGCAGGCGCAGTGCCGCTTGCGCCGATTACTGATGTCACCGTTGTCGCGCCGACGCTAAGTTTAGCTGGGCAAGCCGTGGTTTCCCCGATTGTTGCCAGAAACGTACGGGGCGTATCGATTTCGCTGCGCCCAGTGTCGCGCCCAACGTCTGCGCCTGTTGCCGCTGCATCTGCTGCTGCGGAAAGCCAGTCGCTTGTAACATCGACTGCTTTTGCTTTGGGGACCAACCTTGTGCAATTGGGCGCGTTCCCGAAAGCCGAGATTGCAGCGACTGAATGGATCCGCCTGCAAGGCCGCTTTGGCGATGTGATGGGCGGTAAGGCCCGCGTCATTCAGGCTGCCACATCGGGTGGTAAGACTTTTTACCGCCTGCGCGCGCAAGGGTTTTCACAGCTGGGTGACGCCCGCCGTTTCTGTGCCGCATTGGTTGCCGAAGGCACGGATTGCATCCCTGTTGTTGTGCGTTAAGTGCCAAACGCGAGTATTTTAGCCCCCAAATGTCAGAGCCTAACCGATTGGGAGCGCGCGTTTTTTCGTGAAGTGAACCCGTGCGGATTTATCGTCTTTGCCCGCAATGTCGATACACCCGATCAGCTATTTCGTTTGACGTCTGACCTGCGTGATGCGGTTGGTTGCGATTCCCCGATTTTGATTGATCAAGAAGGTGGCCGCGTGCAGCGCATGCGCGCACCGCATTGGCGCGAATGGTTGCCGCCGTTGGAGCAGGCAGCACAGGCATCTGATCCTGCGCGGTCGTTTTACCTGCGATCTCGGATTATGGCGGATGAATTGCGCAGCGTTGGAATCGATGCCAATTGCGCGCCGACGTGTGACATTGCGGGCCCACATACACATCCGTTTCTGCGCAATCGTTGCCTTGGGGTCGATCCAGAAACTGTGATCCAAAACGCACGTGCTATAGCGGACGGTCTGCTAGCTGGCGGCGTTTTGCCCGTGATGAAGCACATGCCTGGACACGGGCGTGGGACCGTTGACAGCCATCTTGATCTGCCCGTTGCCGATGTTGTGATGGACGTAGCCGCTGACTGGGATTTCGCCCCGTTTCGTGATCTTAACAATTTACCGATGGGGATGACCGCGCATATTATTTTTAGCGCTTGCGGTATGAGCCCTGCAACGCAGAACCCTGATATGATCAATATCATCCGCAATGTGATCGGATTTGACGGACTTTTGATGACTGATGATATATCGATGGAGGCATTGTCTGGTAGCGTTGCAGAACGGACGGCCACATCGATAGCTGCCGGATGCGACGTGGTTTTGCATTGCAATGGCGACCCCGCTGAAATGAAGGCCGTGACTGATGCGGCGGGGACAATGACCGATGCAGCTGCGGCGCGCGCGCGCGCGGCCCTTAATCGGCGTAAAACGCCCGATGACATTGACATTGCGGCGCTCAGCGCTGAACTTGAAGCGCTTTTGGCGTGAGGGATACGTGACAACCGAACAGTTTCAAGAAGACACGCAAAGTGTTACCGAACGTGTCGCCGCTGAGGCGCTTATCGTTGACGTGGGCGCGTTTGAGGGGCCGCTTGACCTACTGTTGATGCTGTCGCGCACCCAAAAGGTGGATTTGCGCCAAATTTCCATTCTCGCATTGGCTGAGCAGTATTTGGCGTTTGTTGAGCAGGCTAAGACGCTACGGTTGGAGCTGGCTGCAGATTACTTGGTCATGGCTGCATGGTTGGCGTTTCTGAAATCGCGGCTGTTGTTGCCGCCTGATCCCACGGAAGAAGGCCCGTCAGGCGCTGAATTGGCCGCACATTTGGCGTTTCAGCTTGAACGCCTAGAGGCGATGCGCAATGCCGCCGCCAAACTCATGGCGCGTGACCAGCTAGGTCGCGATTTCTTCGCCCGTGGCATCACCGAAGACGTGCAGCGTGTCCGCCGCGTGACCTATACCGCGACATTGTTGGATTTAATGCAGGGCTATGCCCGCATTCGGACTAAGGATGATTTTCGCCCGTTTACCATGGACCGCGAGGCTGTGATGACGATGGAACAATCCCTGTCGCGGATGCGGCATCTGATTGGTTTCGCGGGCGAATGGACTGATATCGTTAGCTACTTGCCTGAAGGCTGGGAACTTGATCCGGTCAAGCGCCGCTCTGCCACTGCCGCCAATTTTGCCGCGTCGTTGGAACTGGCTAAAGAAGGTAAAATTGAAATTCGACAAGGCGAGGTTTTCTCAGCCATTCAAATCCGAAAAAGGGAGCCGCGCGATGGCGAAGCCTGATAACGATAGCCTTTTTGAGGCCCCACCAATGGCCGAACAGGAACGCATGGTTGAGGCGATTCTTTTTGCCACGGCTGACCCTGTCAGTGTCACCGAATTAACAGGCCGCATGCCGCATGGCTGTGACCCTGCTGAGGCCCTTGCGCATGTACGTAAACGGTTTGAGGGACGCGGCGTGCAATTGATCAGAATTGGTGATGCATGGGCTTTTCGCACGGCGGGTGATCTTGGCTTCTTGATGCAAAAGGAAACGGTTGAGACACGCAAGCTGTCGCGTGCTGCGATCGAGACATTGGCGATTGTTGCCTATCATCAGCCAGCCACCCGTGCTGAGATCGAAGAAATCCGCGGTGTGTCAGTGAGCCGTGGCACGGTCGACCAGTTGATTGAAATGGAATGGGTCCGTATCGGTCGCAGGCGCATGACGCCGGGTCGGCCTGTGACGTTCGTCGTGACTCAAGAATTTCTTGATCACTTTGGGTTGGAGAACGCGCGAGACTTGCCTGGGCTTAAGGAATTACGTTCAGCTGGTCTGCTGGAAAACAGACCGCCACCGGGTGCATCGCAATTGGCTGGGGCTGATGATGAAGACAATGATGACGACGACCAAGTTGAAATGTTCGAAGAGTGAAAGTTACGGGCCAATTTTAGCACTCAACTGACTTAAAATGTTTAGAAAGCTTAAGTCCTTGGCCTTGGTAGTTAGACTTCATGTCGACGCCGTACAGTGCTTCTGGCATGGCGCTCATGTGTTCATAGACCAACCGCCCGACAACTTGGCCGTGTTCCAGAACGAACGGTGCCTCGTGACAGCGGACCTCTAGAACCCCGCGCGAGCCTTTGCCACCCGCCGCAGCATAGCCGAAACCGGGATCAAAGAAGCCCGCGTAATGCACTCGAAATTCACCGACCATCGCCAGATAAGGAGCCATTTCGGCGGCCTGCATCGGTGGAATGACGATGCTTTCGCGGCTAACGAGAATGTAGAACGCACCAGGGTCGAGGATGATCCAGCCGTCTTTGGTATGCAGCTCTTCCCAATAATCTGCAGGGTCGTAGTGGGCGAGCAATGACAGGTCGATGACGCCAGTATGTGGTTTGGCGCGGTAGCCGACGAGCGTTCCGCTGGCAGGCTCCAGATCGACCGAGAACCCAAGGCCGTCGGAGATTACCGGATCACCCGACACGATGGGTGTGACGGCATGTAATGCGCGCAGGTCATCGTCGGACATGAACGTTTGGCCTTGGCGGAATATAATTTGGTTGAGCATCTGGCCCTGACGGGCAACGACGGAAAATGAACGTGGGCAGATTTCAACGTAAAGCGGGCCAGTATAGCCAGCAGGTACGCGGTCAAATTCAACGCCGTGATCGGTGATAATGCGGGTCAGCAGATCAAGCCGCCCGATCGACGACTTTGCCGATGCCGCCGCGGTCATACCGTTGGGTAGGGCGAGGGATTCGAGGAGCGGGACAACATAGACGCAGCCTTTTTCCAAAACCGCGCCCTCGGTCAAATCGATGGTGTGCATCTGGAAATCAGCGAGGCGTTTGGTCACCGTCCGGTTGCGCCCCGCAAGAAACGACGCGCGTACACGGTATGCAGTGGCCCCGAGGCGCAGATCAAGCGACGCGGGCTGGATTTGACCGTCGGCAATAGCGGCTGTGGCCGTAATCGCACCATTGGCTATCAAATCGCGCAACTGGTGGTCTGCTAAAACGCCGGAATGTGTCATCATGTTCCCTTTGGGATTACAAAAACGCCCGCCGCGACGATGCGCAAACGGGCGGTTGTTGTTGGTCGGGCTAGCAGGACTCGAACCTGCGACCTTCCGTCCCCCAGACGGACGCG
>CAJXTP010000044.1 GCA_913061335.1 uncultured Loktanella sp. | reverse complement strand
TACGAGATGTAGAGAGGTCTCGTGGGCTCGGAGATGTGTATAAGAGACAGCAGTGCAACTGTCTTATGTCGACCAAAGCCGTGATGCGCTGAACGCCGACACAACCGTTTGGGAAGAAATCACCGGCGGTGCCGAGATCATTCAACTTGGCGATGCGTCAATGAATTCGCGTGCGTATTGTTCCGCGTTTAACTTTAAAGGCGGCGATCAACAGAAAAAGGTTGGCCTGCTTTCGGGCGGTGAACGTAACCGCGTCCACATGGCAAAACTTTTAAAATCAGGCGGAAACGTGCTGCTGCTTGACGAACCAACAAACGATCTGGACGTCGAAACGCTTCGCGCGCTCGAAGATGCGCTTATGTCATTTGCGGGCTGTGCCGTCGTCATCAGCCACGACCGTTTCTTCCTCGACCGTATTTGCACCCATATGCTGGCGTTTGAAGGCGATGCGCATGTCGAATGGTTCGAAGGCAACTTTGAAGACTATGAAGAAGACAAGAAAAAGCGCCTTGGTGCCGACGCGCTTGAACCCAAGCGGATGAAGCACAAAAAGTTTACGCGATAATAAAAAGGGGGCGGCTCATCGGGCCGCCCTTTCTCATTCAGTTGAATATTTTCGATCCCTCAGTGGGTCCAAACAGCCAAAGCCTATTTTTTCTTTACAAATTCGGTCAGAATAACAATGCGTTGGCTCTCTACGCGCCCTTCAATGTGACCTGCATTATCGGCAACCAAAGAGATTGACCGCACCGCCGTGCCCCGTTTGGCTGTAAATCCAGCGCCTTTGACTGGCAAATCTTTGATCAACACGACCGTATCGCCTGACGACAGGACCGCACCATGTGCATCGCGGTGCACAATTGGAACTGCGGCGGCACGGGCCGCAACGTCAGGTTCCATCATCATATTGGCTTGCGCATCAGTTGCCCAAGCCTCTGATAAGTCGTTTAACTTCCGCCAAACAGCAATTTGAACGGCTGGCTCAATGGACCAAGCCGCCCCTTCCAATGCACGCCAGTGCCCTGCACGAGCGGGCGCAATATCTGCGCAGATGCTACACAAAAGGGCAGTGTCTTCTGTCGTAATTTCCACTCGATCAAGGCTATCCGTCCCAGCACAAATCTCGCAAGAATTTCCTGCGCGGGCGCGTAGTTCATCAATATTTAGCACAAGGGCCTCCACAATTAGATCAACACGGTAGTGCGACTGTTGTTGGCGAACGTCAACTGCGGCCAAGGCGACTCGCTCTAACAAAACGGAAATTAGACACCACACTTTTGCCCCGGCTGTATGCGTAGATATGACCGAGCAAGAAACACGGGGAAAGAATTATGGGTACTTCAGTCATTTTCTTTGGAATTTTGTCGGGCATCTTCGCTGCGGCATGTGCAGTTATATTTGTAAAACTCTCACTCTTAAGTGCATTTCTGGTTTATTCTGTTGTCGGCTCAGCTATTATTCTGGCATGGGTACTAGCTCTTGTTTCGCAAGATGCTGATTTGTCGGACAACGGCATCAACTAGCCTGCGACATGCAAAACACTTGCAATTTCTGCGCGAAGGCCCCACATGGGGGTTGCAGACGTTATTCTTTCTCGACCACTGTTTTCCTTTTCGGCTACAGTCCTTCGATTTTGCACTGACTAAGCCGCGCTGTCGCATTTCGTGGGCAGCCTTAAAATGAAGGAAATTACCATGGCTACTGGTACAGTAAAATGGTTCAACGCAACTAAAGGCTTCGGCTTTATCGCTCCTGACGGCGGCTCCAAGGACGTGTTCGTACACATCTCTGCTGTTGAGCGTTCCGGCCTGACTGGCCTGAAAGACGACCAGAAGGTCACTTTCGACATCGAAGCTGGCCGTGACGGCCGCGAATCTGCGATCAACTTGGCTCTGGCCTAAGTCTCGTACAGAGGTGCCCGCGTATGTGGGCACCTCATTCCGCCCATACGGGCAATGCCCCCAAAAATTGTTGATTTTGTGAAACCCTGCGGCCATGCTGCGCTGGCGACGTCGCATATTATCGACCACTGTCTCCATTTCGGCCCAGTTCTTCGATCTTGATCTGACGAGCCGGCCCGCTGCACTTTCGCGAGCGGTCAATATGGAGGAAGCGATCATGGCTTCAGGTACAGTTAAGTGGTTCAACACCACCAAAGGTTTCGGTTTCATCGCCCCAGACGGCGGCTCGAATGACGTATTCGTACACATTTCGGCTGTCGAGCGCTCTGGTTTATCGGGTCTGAAAGACGACCAAAAGATCAACTTTGATATTGAAGCAGGCCGCGATGGGCGCGAAAGCGCGATAAACCTGACGTTGGTTGACTAAATTCGCACAACTAATCTTAAAAAGGGGCGCCTCATCTGGTGCCCCTTTTGTTTTCTATAGGTGCTTTGCTAACGACTAGCGCTGCGGCAAACCGAACTCGTTATTCACCACTACGTGACTGAGCGACTAATTTCAAAACGGCAGGGCCCATTGCCGCTACGATCACGGCCACCCCGTCTTTGTTCGGGTGAATGCCGTCTGCCTGCATAAATTCCATCAAACCGTCTTGCATACCCGCCGCGGCCAGTAGTCCTGCAAAGAATGTTGGGAACAACGGCACGTCATAAGTTGCAGCCAGATCGGTATACATACCGTCAAATGCCTGCTTGTAGTCCAACCCATAGTTGGCCCCAGCCGTCAGTCCGACCAAAAGCGCATCAACCCCCGCGTCTTGGGCCTTTGCCAAAATTCCATCAAGGTTGGCACGACTAACAGCCGGATCCAAGCCGCGCAGGTAATCATTGCCGCCCAATGCAACCACCATTGCATCGACATCAGGGGTCAGCGTCCAATCGGTACGCGCCAAGCCACCGGCCGTCGTATCGCCAGACACGCCCGCATTGATCAGCGTCACATCTGCACCCTGCCCATCCAGCCAAGCCTGCATTTGCGGCACAAACCCGTCGGCATGTGGCAACCCGTACCCTGCCGTCAGGCTATCGCCCAGCGCGGCAATGGTCAGCGTGTCAGCATGAACGGCGCCACCAGTTAACGCAATCATCAAAGACAGCTTGTACAACAGCCCGCGCGCCCCATATCCAAAGGGACCCAGAACACCAGAAAGCCACCTCATGTCTGATTCCATTTTGTCCTTATCCAACGTAGAATTGTCGCTTGATGGCAACGCAGGTAAAGTCGACATTCTGCACGATATATCGCTGGACGTGACGGCGGGGGAAACCTTGGGGCTGGTCGGGCCTAGCGGGTCGGGCAAATCATCTCTCCTGATGTTGATGGGCGGGCTCGAACAGGCCACTGCAGGAACGATCACAGCACTTGGTGAAGACCTGACCGCCATTTCCGAAGACGGCCTCGCCCGCTTTCGTAGACATAACATGGGGGTGGTGTTCCAATCTTTCCACCTTATTCCCACAATGACCGCGTTGGAAAATGTCGCAACCCCGCTCGAACTCGCGGGCGTGCCCGACGCATTCGACAGGGCAGCAGCTGAATTGGACGCCGTGGGCCTTGGCAACCGCGCTGATCACTATCCCGGCCAGATGTCTGGCGGCGAACAACAACGCGTCGCACTTGCCCGCGCCTCTGCGCCGCGCCCTCGTATTCTGCTCGCTGATGAACCAACCGGTAATCTGGACGCCACAAATGGTGTAATTATCATCGACCTGCTGTTCGATCTGCGCGACCGCCACGGTGCGACGCTAATCATGGTCACGCATTCCGCTGATCTGGCAGCCCGTTGTGACCGCGTCATCACGCTAAACGACGGGCGCATCGCATGAGCCTGAAGATCGCCGCTCGCTTTGCCGCGCGTGAATTGCGCGGGGGCTTGGCTGGATTTCGGGTGTTTCTTGCCTGTCTCGCCTTGGGCGTGGCCGCAATTGCCGCCGTTGGCACCGTCCGCGCGGGGATTGAGGCCGGTTTGGAAAAAGAGGGCGCAGCCCTCCTTGGTGGCGACGCCGAAGTCGAATTTACCTACCGGTTTGCGCGCGATGTCGAGCTGAATTTTTTGGACGACATTGCGACAACCGTTTCCGAGACCGTCAATTTCCGCTCGATGATTGTCGTGGATCGAACCGATGGCGTGGTTCGAGGGCTGACCCAAATTCGCGCAGTCGACACAGCCTACCCACTGGTCGGTCAAGTAACACTAGACCCTGCGATCAGCCTCGACACCGCGCTCGCCAACACAGGCAGCGTCATGGAACGCGTGTTGGCCGATAGGCTTGCGCTGAGCGTCGGCGATACATTCCGGTTGGGGTCCCAAGACTTCACCCTGCGCGCCATCCTTGACCGTTATCCGGACAACGCATCAGGTGGCTTTGGGCTCGGGCCGCGCACAATCGTGCTCACAGACGACCTCGCGCAGTCAGGTCTGCTCTCAGAAGGCACATTATTTTCAACGCAGTACCGCCTGACGCTGCCCCGAGGTGCTGACTTAGACGCACTTGCCAAACGCGCCGACGACCAGTTTAGCGACACCGGCCTGCGTTGGCATGATAACCGCGAAGGGGCTGGCAGCACCGCACGTTTTGTCGAACGGATCGGCGCATTCCTCATTCTGATGGGGCTGTCGGGGCTTGCTGTCGGCGGCGTTGGTGTGTCCGCAGCGGTCCGCGCATATCTGGCAGGAAAAACCAGAGTCATTGCCACGCTCAAGACACTAGGAGCGACACGGCGTACGATCTTCATGACCTACTTTATGCAGATAGGCGCGCTCACAATATTTGGCATCGGCATCGGCCTTATACTTGGCGGCGGAATTCCAATCCTGTTGGCCCCGTTAATCGAGGCCCGTTTGCCGATCCCCGCTGAACTGTCGCTCCGTGCAGCACCCCTCGCGGAGGCCGCCATCTACGGCATCCTTGCCGCTCTCATCTTTACGCTCTGGCCGCTTGCACGCGCTGAGCAAATCCGACCAGCGACGCTGTTCCGTGATGCATTTGGAGCCGATAACCATTTTCCAGCGTGGCCCTACTTGGCAACCATCGCAGTCCTTGTCGCCATACTTCTTGGAACAGCAATTTGGTTCTCAGGCACGGTTTTCCTAACACTCTGGACAGCTGGCGGCATTGCAGGCGCATTGCTTATCCTCGTTTTAGCAGCATGGTTCGCGCGTGCCGTTTCCCGCACCTTGTCTTCACGTGCACGGGGCCACCCTGCCCTGCGCCTCGCTCTTGGGGCAATCGGCGCCCGCAATGGGGAAACGGCGTCGGTCGTTCTGTCCTTGGGCCTTGGGTTGGCAGTGTTGTCATCGGTCGGCCAAATCGACGGCAATTTGCGCGCCGCATTCTCGGATGAGTTGCCAGAGGTCGCGCCCAGCTATTTCTTTGTCGACATTCAGCCCGACCAAATCAACGGATTTCGCGAACGGCTCTCCACCGATCCAGCCGTGCGCAAGGTCGACACAGCCCCAATGCTGCGCGGCATCATCACGCGGATCAACGACCAACCTGCGGATGAATTCGCTGACGGCCATTGGGTCGTGCGCGGAGATCGGGGCGTAACTTACAACGGCCCCATGCCAGATGGCACAGAAATTACCGAAGGCGCATGGTGGCCCGAAGACTACACAGGCCCGCCCCTCATGAGCTTTGCCGCAGAGGAAGCCGCCGAAATTGGCCTGTCCATCGGGGATACAGTCACAATCAACGTCCTTGGCCGTGACATCACCGCAACCATCGCCAGCTTTCGAAATGTCAGCTGGGAAGACGCGGGCATCGGCTTTGTCATGACCCTGAACCCCAGCGCCTTGGCAGGCGCACCGCATAGCTGGATTTCGACCGTTTACGCCAGTCCAGAAGCCGAGGCGGCGATCCTGCGCGATCTGGCGGGACAATATCCCAACATCACGGCAATCCGGATACGCGACGCAATCGATCAAGTCGCCGACCTTGTGGGCAGCATTGCTGCTGCAACCCGTTATGCGGCGCTGGCAACTCTCGTGACTGGCTTCCTTGTGTTGATTGGTGCGGCCGCCGCAGGCGAACGATCCCGCACCTATGAGGCAGCAGTTCTCAAAACCCTTGGGGCCACGCGCGTGCGCATCATGCTTAGCTTTGCACTGCGCGCCGCGTTATTGGGGCTGGCCGCTGGGATCGTGGCCTTGGCTGCCGGTATCTTAGGCGGTTGGGCCGTGACCGCTTACATCATGGAGGGCGACTACCAAGTGATTTGGACCAATGCGTTACTGATCATCGGCGGTGGCGTACTTACGTCATTGATCTCAGGACTAGCCTTTGCGATCCGACCGTTGGCCGCGAAGCCTGCGCAAGTGCTCCGTGCCCGTGAATAGCTAACCGCGTAACAAGCCGCCTTTCAGAAAACAGCTTGTTACGTTATGCATCTATGGCTTTGGTTTTGTTTGTAAAAGTGGCATTACTTCAGCCATTTCCGGCCCGCGCATCCGCCCTGTAACCGCCTTGCGAAGCGGCATGAAAAGTCCCTTGCCCTTGCGACCTGTCGCGTCTTTTACAGCGGCAGTCCACGTGGACCATGTGTCGTCCGCATAAGGTGGATCACCCAGCAGATCAAACGCTTGAACAATGAATTCACGGTCCTCGTCTTCGATCAAAGCGACCTCTGCACCGTTGACAAAATACGCCCACCAATCCGCGACATCATCCAATGACGCGATGTTGCCTTTGATGGCATTCCAAAAGGCTTCGCGCTTGTCCTCAGGAACGTCTGACAGCGTATCAGTCACGTCCGCGACAGTCAGTGTCGCAAGGTAGCGGGCTGTAAGCGGGCCGAGATCCTCGGCGTCAAATTTAGTCGGAGCAGAGCCGAACTTAGAGATATCAAAGCCGTCGACGATATCTTGTACGGTTGCGCGCAACTCCACCGGATCAGACGATCCAAGGCGGGCCATCAATGACAAGATCGCTTGTGGTGCCACACCTTTTGCCCGCAAGTCGCGCAGCGCAAGCGTGCCCAGACGTTTTGACAATGCCTCGCCTTGGGGACCGGTCAACAACGAATGGTGCGCAAAGCTTGGGACCGTGCCGCCCAGCGCCTGCATGATCTGAATTTGGGTCGCGGTATTCGTGATATGATCAGACCCGCGCACAACGGTGGTCATGCCCATTTCAGTGTCATCAACAACAGATGCCAGCGTATACAAGATTTGTCCGTCGTTTTTAAACAAAACCGGATCAGATACAGACGCCGCATCGATGGAAATCGTGCCGACAATTCCGTCGTCCCATTCGATCCGTTCCAGATCCAGCTTAAACCGCCAATGCGAACCACGCTGAGCACGCAGGGTGTTTTTCTCATCCTCAGTTAGCGCAAGGGCGGCCCGATCATATACCGGCGGCTTGCCCATGTTCAGCTGCTTTTTACGCTTGAGATCCAGCTCAATGGGCGTCTCAAAGCATTCATAAAGACGGCCCATATCGATAAGTTTTTGCTTTGCGTCCAGATACTTATCCATGCGCTTGGACTGATGCTCCACACGGTCCCAAGTCAGACCCAACCATGTCAGATCGTCCTTGATACCTTGGATATATTCGTTCTTGGACCGTTCCTGATCGGTGTCATCAATCCGCAGCACAAATGTGCCGCCGTTCTGGCGCGCGATGGCGTAGTTGAACAAGGCAGCACGCAGGTTGCCAATGTGAATATAACCAGTGGGCGAAGGTGCAAAACGAGTGGTGGTCATGGGGTCATCCTTTGAGTTGATCCCATGTCTCATGTGCGCCCTGATTTGTCTAGTTTAGGCGGTGACAGGCCATTTTTCATTTAAGTCACGCAGCCCCGCGCGGATCAATTCCTCAAGCACACCGATGTCGATATCGGATAGTTTATTGATGTACACACAGGCCTTGGCCAATTTGTGTTTGCCCAGGCGCGACAAGATTTCGCTGTAGTCTTGATAACCCGGCATTACATAAATCGACAAATTTGCCTTGCGTGGACTGAACCCCGTGGCAAGGAAATCACCCTCTCGACCGCTGTCGTATACATAGTGGTACTGCCCAAAACCGATAATCGACGGGCCCCACATTTTGGCCGATTGACCAGTTATGGTTGCAAAAAGCTGTACAAGTATCTTCGCATCAGCCGCGCGCGTCGGGTGATCTATGCACGCGATAAAGTCATCTACAGATACGTCCGTGATTTGCGTTTTGTTGTCAGCCACTTTGACGCTCCCTTGATGAACTGACGCTAGCAGAAAACAGATATAATTTCCACATTGCGCAGATTGCGCTGGTTACCGAAATGCCGGCCCATGCGCCCACACGGTCATCGATGCACGGCTACCCGTGGTCACAGGGGTCACGCGGTGCAGCAGATAGCTAGGGAAAATTGTCACGGTCCCGCGCGCTCTTTGCGTAGTCACCGCTTGGTTGGACGGCATCACTTCTAGCGCGCCACCAACATAGCTGTCGGGTGCGGATAATTGCGCCACGAGCGTCAGTTTGCGTTTGCCCGCAAGCCGCCCGTCACCGATATCGCTGTGCCAGTCAAAATGCCCTTCGCGCGCGCTATCATAATGAGCGACCTGCACGCTTTCGCCAAATTCGGTCAGGTCAAACCCAAAGGTATCTCGATTGGCCACGCGGACCATGTCGATAATTTGGTCCATGACCCAACCTGTATCCGGCACTCGGTCCAACCACACCAAGTCAGCACGCCGGATGTTGTAGTTTTGGTTTTTGCCAACCAGCTTTGCATCCTCAACGGGCGCGGCTGCGGTTTGCGCTAATATGCGGTCGCAATCGGCCAGCGAGAACGCCGCAGAGATCGTGTGAACGGCTATCATATGTTGGGCTTTCAAAAAGACCCCTAATCGGTACGCCGGCCTGCCTTATTGAGCAAGCGGTTTAGCTGTCGTCGCGCCACCGGTTCACAATCGGATAGCGCCGATCAAGCCAGAATGCGTGGCGTGACAACCGCGTACCTGGTGCCGATTGGAATCGCTTATATTCAGAAATATAAAGCAGATGTTCGACCCGTTTCACCGTGTCACGTTCATATCCTTTGGCCACACAGTCCGCCACTGACGCCTCATCATCGACAAGCATTTCCAAAATGCCGTCAAGAATATTGTATGGCGGCAGGCTGTCGCTGTCTTTCTGATCAGGTCGCAGTTCGGCAGTCGGCGGCTTGTCGATAATCGCCTCAGGGATCATCTCGCCCACAGGGGCCAACATCCAAGGCGCGTGGTTTTCGTTGCGCCAGCGGCACGTCGCAAAGACCCGCGTTTTATACATGTCCTTGATCGGATTATAGCCGCCCGCCATATCGCCGTAAATGGTCGCATAGCCCACCGCAACTTCAGATTTATTGCCCGTCGTCAGCAGCATTTCGCCAAACTTATTAGACTGCGCCATCAACAATAACCCGCGCATACGCGACTGGATGTTTTCCTCGGTCAGCCCCTCATCAAGCCCTGCGAACAGCGGCGCAAGTGCCTCGGCCACAGCCGCCCGTGGCCCTGCGATATTCACCGTGTCGTATTTACAGCCCAGCGCATCCACGACCGCTTGCGCGTCATCAAGCGATGCTTGGGACGTATATTCGGACGGCAGCATCACACAGCGCACGTTTTCTGGCCCAAGCGCATCTGCGGCAATGGTCGCCACAATGGCGCTGTCGATGCCCCCTGACAGGCCAAGCAGGCATTTCGTGAAACCAGTTTTGCCAAAATAGTCGCGCAAGGATTCCACCATCGCGCGGTAATCTTGGGCAATTTCCGCAGGCAACGGGGCTTTATCGCCGCTCGCAGCAACCCAGCCATCCGGTCCCCGCGTAAAATCAACATGCGCGATAGCCGCGTCAAACAACGGCAACTGCACCGCCAATTCGCCACCACGGTTCAGCACAAATGACCCACCATCAAAGGCTTGATCGTCTTGACCGCCAACCATGTTCAAATAAACCAGCGGCACGTCGTTTTCGATAACACGCGCGACCATTGCGTTCATCCGGTAGTCGAATTTACCGCGAAAGTAAGGCGAACCATTAGGCACCACAAGGATCTCGGCGCCAGATTCAACCATGGCTTCAGCCACATCCTCATACCAAGCATCTTCGCAAATTGGGCTTCCGACGCGCGGTCCGTTTGGAATAGCGTATGGCCCTTGGATGTCACCGCGGTTGAATTGGCGTACCTCGTCAAAAACGTTGTAGTTGGGTAAGAAATGCTTGAACTGGCGCGACACAACCTTGCCACCACGACAGATATGATAGGCGTTATAAAGTCGCCCGTCTTGCGCATATGGCCCGCCAATAGCCAGCGTTGGCCCGTCGGCACAGTCCACTGCCAAAGCCTCCACTGCGGCCATTGCCGCAAGGTGAAATGCCGATTTGTTCACAAGGTCCTGGGTCGAATATCCGGTAATGAACATCTCTGGCAGGGCGACCATATCGGTGCCCGCAGCTTTGCCTTGCGCCCATGCGTCGCGGGCAAGCGCTGCGTTGCCTGCAATGTCCCCAACGGTTGGGTTCAATTGTGCAATTGTTAGCCGGAAATGATCGCTCATTATACTGTCCCTCATCGTTGCACCCGATGTAGCATATTGGCTGGCAAGGGAAAGCCGATTGCGTCTGATACCCCCGTTGTCACCTCTGCCCCCTTGGACTAGGCTGTGCGCCAACGATCAGGCTGGGGAATAAAGTATGGCACATTGGGCATGGCACGGCGCGGCACTGGCTGGCGCATTGACACTGGCAGGCACGGCGGATGCGCAGACTGTGCAAACCAAGCAATACGACGATGGGGGCGTCTATGAAGGTGCGTTCCTGAATGGAAAACAACATGGGCAAGGTACGTACCGCCTCCCCAACGGATATGAATACATCGGTGATTGGGTTGCCGGCGAAATTCGCGGCACCGGCACTGCACGTTTCCCCAATGGGTCGATCTATGAGGGGACATTTGTTGCGGGTAAACCGTCTGGCACGGGCAAGATTACGTTCGCCGATGGCGGCACGTTTGAAGGCGACTGGTTGGATGGCAACATCACCGGACGCGGGATCGCGGCCTATGCCAATGGCGTGGTATACGAAGGCGAACTGCGCAACGCGATGCACCACGGGACAGGCACCATGAAATCCCCAGGTGGCTACATTTATGAGGGGCCATGGATAAATGGCGTCAAAGAAGGCGAAGGCCGAATCACTTATCCCGATGGCGCAGTCTATGCAGGCAACCTCAAAGCTGGTGAACGAGATGGCACAGGCACGCTGACAATGGCCGATGGTCTGGTTTACGCAGGCACTTGGGTGAATGGCCAAATAGAAGGCCAAGGCCGCTTGGAACAACCCAACGGCGACGTCTATGAGGGTGACTTGGCCGCTGGTCGCCGTCAGGGCACTGGTACTGTCACTTATGCCAATGGTGATACCTATGTCGGTGGGTTTGTTGACGACAAACGCCACGGCCAAGGCACATTCTTAGGCACCGACGGTTACAAATATAGCGGCGACTGGAAAGCAGGCCAGATCGAAGGCACCGGCGAGGTTACTTACCCAGATGGCTCAGTTTATGCAGGCACTTTCAGCGCCGATCTCGCGGACGGTACGGGCAAGATCATCTACCCAGACGGGTCCAGCTATGACGGCGCATGGGACAACGGCGTCATCAATGGTGCTGGTATTGCGACCTATGCCAATGGCTTGATCTACGATGGCGAATTCCTGAACGCCAAGAACCACGGACAAGGCAAAATGACCTACGCCGACGGCTATACCTATGACGGCGCATGGGCAGGTGGCCAGCGCAGCGGCATCGGCCGTGCAGTTTACGCCGATGGCACAATCTATGACGGCACATTCAAGGACGGCCAACGCGATGGCACCGGCAAGATCACCCTGCCTGACGGTTTCGTTTATGAAGGCGCTTGGACAAGTGGTGAAATCAGTGGTCAAGGCACTGCAACCTATGCAAACGGCGATATCTACGAAGGCACGTTCGTTCGGGGCCGCCGTCAGGGCGTAGGCACGATGCGCTACACAACAGGTGAAGAAGCCACAGGCGAATGGATCGACGGTGCGCTGCCAGTAGCCAATGTCGCACCAGCGGTCGAAGATCCACCTGCCGACAACTAAACCGCAGCATCCAATTTCTCGCGCCAGCCTATGTCCCCTTCATCGTTTTCCAAGCCTAAATATGTCGGGGTGCGGGGGCTGGCCTCCGAAAAACGGGGGGTTTTCATTCACTTTCATCGGCGTATAGTCGGCCACATGAACGCAACTGCACATATCACATTTGCCGCCCCTATTGGGCTTGGCCTATCTGCGTTGCTTCTCCTTAGCTGCCTCTGAGCGTGCCATACCGGTGCGACCGCTCAGAGGAGACCAGCACCAAGACAGCTTAAGGACAACAAGGAATACCTAAAATGACGACGAATGAAGTGTTGATTTTCGACACCACCTTGCGCGATGGCGAGCAATCTCCCGGCGCAACAATGACCCATGCTGAAAAATTGGAAATCGCAGAACTGCTGGACGAAATGGGCGTCGATATCATCGAGGCTGGCTTCCCGATTGCATCCGAGGGCGATTTTAAGGCTGTGTCCGAGATATCGTTGCGCTCAAAAGGCGCCACAATATGTGGCTTGGCCCGCGCCAACTACAAAGACATCGACCGCTGCTGGGAGGCCGTCAAACACGCCAAATCCCCGCGTATCCATACGTTTATCGGCACGTCTGAACTGCACCGCGCGATCCCGAACCTGACGATGGACGAGATGGCCGTGCGTATCCACGACACAGTCACTCACGCCCGCAATCTGTGTGACAACGTGCAATGGTCTCCGATGGACGCAACCCGTACCGAATGGGATTACCTGTGCCGCGTGGTCGAGATTGCAATCAAGGCTGGCGCGACCACGATCAACATTCCCGATACCGTGGGCTATACCGCGCCAGTGGAATCCGCTGATCTGATCCGCCGTTTGATCAGCGCTGTGCCGGGTGCCGATGACGTAATTTTTGCGACCCATTGCCATAACGATCTGGGCATGGCCACTGCCAACTCATTAGCGGCCGTCGCGGGCGGCGCGCGTCAAATTGAGTGCACAATCAACGGATTAGGCGAACGTGCTGGCAATACCGCACTCGAAGAAGTCGTCATGGCGCTGAAGGTTCGGCCTGACATCATGCCGTACACCACCCGCATCGACACGACTAAAATCATGAATATCAGCCGCCGTGTTGCGACAGTGTCCGGCTTTGCGGTGCAGTTTAACAAGGCGATTGTCGGCAAGAATGCGTTCGCGCATGAGTCGGGCATCCACCAAGACGGCATGCTCAAGAACAAAGATACGTTCGAAATCATGCGCCCAGAATCCGTTGGCTTGGCAGGCACTTCGTTGCCGCTGGGCAAGCATTCCGGTCGTGCTGCGTTACGGGCAAAATTGACTGAGCTCGGCTTTGATATGGCGGACAATCAGTTGAAGGACGTGTTTGTCCGCTTCAAGGAATTGGCTGACCGTAAGAAGGAAGTTTATGATGACGACCTGATCGCATTGGTCCACCAAAACGACGGGCAAGAAGACCGCGTGCGTCTGAAATCATTGCGCGTTGTGTGCGGCACCGAAGGCCCACAGTCGGCTGAAATGGCTTTGGAAATTGATGGTGTTGTTGTTGAAACGACTGCCACTGGTGATGGTCCAGTCGATGCGACGTTCAATGCGGTCAAAGCCTTGGTCGATCACAATGCCCGCTTGCAATTGTACCAAGTCAGCGCCGTGACCGAAGGTACTGATGCGCAGGCCACCGTGTCTGTGCGTATGGAAGAGGACGGGCGCATCGCCACCGGCCAATCTGCGGACACCGATACGGTCGTGGCCAGTGCCAAAGCTTACATCAATGCACTCAACCGCTTGATGGTGCGCCGCGAACAATCGCAGCCCGGGTACGACACAAAAGGCGTCAGCTACAAAGACACATAATCGGAATGGGCGGCCTATTGGGCCGCCCATTCCGTGTTGGTGGCAAGATCACGCCAAGCGGCTGCATGATTGCCCCTTTCGCAAAGCGTCCCCCTTTCATATAAGGACCAAGCTGTAGCGGGGAGTCGCATCCCCATTTTAATTCGCAAGGACAATCTGCAATATGGCGATTTTCGGAAGTTTGTTTTCGTCAGATATGGCGATTGACCTTGGGACCGCGAACACGTTGGTTTACGTCAGAGGCAAAGGTATCATTTTATCCGAACCTTCTGTGGTCGCCTATCACATCAAGGATGGCGTCAAAAAAGTGCTCGCGGTTGGTGAAGACGCCAAGCTGATGCTGGGCCGCACGCCTGGGTCCATTCAGGCCATTCGTCCGATGCGTGACGGTGTGATTGCCGATTTTGACACCGCCGAAGAGATGATCAAA
This sequence comes from uncultured Loktanella sp., assembly GCA_913061335.1. Classification (GTDB taxonomy): domain Bacteria; phylum Pseudomonadota; class Alphaproteobacteria; order Rhodobacterales; family Rhodobacteraceae; genus Yoonia. The sequence goes on along the minus strand of CAJXTP010000044.1, from coordinate 1,389 downwards.
CACTTTATCCGCAAGGCTGCAAAGCGGTCGACGTTCTCGAAGCCAAAGATCATTGTCTGCGTCCCGCACGGGGCGACACCCGTTGAAAAACGCGCCATTCGCCAGTCAGTCTTGTCCGCCGGTGCGCGGCGCGCCGGCCTCATCGCTGAGCCAATTGCAGCGGCGATCGGCGCGGGTATGCCGATCACTGATCCAACCGGTAACATGGTTGTCGACATTGGTGGCGGTACGACCGAGGTCGCCGTTTTGTCATTGGGTGATATTGTTTACGCCCGTTCTGTGCGCGTCGGTGGTGACCGTATGGACGAAGCGATCATCAACTATCTGCGCCGTCAACATAACCTTCTGGTTGGCGAAGCGACTGCCGAACGTATCAAAACAACAATTGGCACAGCACGCATGCCCGACGATGGTCGCGGCCAGTCCATGATGATCCGTGGGCGTGACCTTTTGAACGGCGTCCCGAAAGAGACCGAAATTTCGCAAGCCCAAGTGGCCGAGGCTTTGGCTGAACCTGTGCAGCAAATCTGCGAAGCGGTTATGACCGCGCTCGAAGCAACCCCACCAGATTTGGCCGCTGATATTGTCGACCGGGGTGTAATGCTCACTGGTGGTGGTGCATTGTTAGGTCAGCTTGATTTGGCCCTACGCGAACAGACCGGTCTAGCCATCTCCGTCGCTGACGAAAGCCTGAACTGTGTGGCTTTGGGCACCGGCAAAGCGCTTGAGTATGAAAAGCAATTGCGCCACGTGATTGACTACGACAGCTAAACCAAGGCGGGTCCACTATTGGCGAATGACCGCAATACCGAGGATTATTTCGGCCCGATCCGCAGATTGCTGGTCGGGCTCCTTGTCTTTGTGCTCTTAGGTATATTTCTAGTTTGGCGCATTGATAGCCCACGCGTAGAACGGTTTCGTTTGGCAGTGATTGACAGCGTCGTGCCATCTTTTGATTGGGCTATGGCCCCAGTCACGGGCATCATCAATCTGATCAGTGATTTTCAATCTTATCAACAACTTGCCGCCCAAAATGGCGACCTGCGCCGCGAACTCCAACAGATGAAAGCGTGGAAAGAAGCCGCACTTCAACTCGAGCAGGAAAACGCCAAGCTTCTGGGTCTCATCAACGTCCGTCTTGACCCAAAACTGACCTATGTTACCGGCGTTGTAATGACCGACAGCGGCTCTCCGTTTCGCCAGTCAGTGTTGCTGAATGTGGGCGCGCGTGATGGCATTATTGATGGCTGGCCCACGATGGACGGCATCGGCCTTGTTGGCCGCATCAGCGGTGTGGGTGATAAAACGGCCCGTGTTATTTTGCTGACCGACACGTCCAGCCGTATTCCAATCACCATTCAACCTGTCTCTTATACACATCTCCGAGCC
>CAJXTP010000043.1 GCA_913061335.1 uncultured Loktanella sp. | reverse complement strand
CACAGCACAACCGTGCGATAGGACAGACCCAAGCGTTCAAGAATACCTTCGGCGCAAGCGGTCATACGCAGGTGTTCGGCGTCTGAATTGTCTGGGTGGCACACGGTGACCATCTCGACCTTTTCAAACTGGTGCTGGCGCAACATGCCAGATGTATCGCGCCCTGCAGATCCGGCCTCGGACCGGAAACACAGCGTATGCGCCACAAACCGGCGGGGCAGCACATCTGCATCAAGCGTCAGGCCGTTCACGATATTGGTCAACGTGACCTCTGCCGTGGGGATTAACCACCAACCGTCAGTCGTCTGATAGCTGTCTTCGCCAAATTTCGGCAATTGGCCTGTGCCGTACAGCATTTCTTCGCGGACCAGCACCGGGGTGTTGGTTTCGACAAGATCATTTTCTTCAACATGGGTATCAAGCATGAACTGACCAAGCGCGCGGTGAACACGGGCGACAGCGCCGGACATCAAAACAAAGCGGCTACCCGCCAGCTTCGCTGCGGTTTCAAAGTCCATACCAGGGACAACGCCTGCAATTTCAAAATGCTCAACCGGAGCGAACGCAAAGTTAGGCACGCTACCATGCTTTTTGATCTCAACGTTGTCGGCCTCGTCAGCACCATCAGGGATATCACCGTAAGGCAGGTTGGGCAGGGTTAGCATCAATGTGTTCAGCGTGACGCTGGCCTCTTTGGCCTCTTCATTCAACGCGGCGATCTCTGCCTTTTTGGTGGCGACCAAGGCGCGCAAGCGCTGGAATTCATCCTCGTCACCGCGGCCCTTGGCGGCACCGACTTCTTTGGCAGCCTTATTGGCATCGGCTTGGGCTGTCTCAGAAGCCAAAATTTTAGTGCGGCGGGCCTCGTCCAAAGCCAATACCTGGGACGACACGGGTGCCATTCCACGACGCGACAGGGCGGCATCAAAAGCGGCAGGTTTGTCACGGATCATGCGAATATCATGCATATGTCTGGTCCTTCGGTTGGCAAATTATAGGTGTGTCCCCATATGCCGTAAATCACCTTGGCTGTGAACCTCTGAAATGCGTCCAATCTGGTTGCCATTGACGGGGGGCGGGCCTAATGTGCCGCGACTTTGGCCGCCACAATGGACGGGCCAGCTAACAAACGACAAGGGACCACCATGCAGGGTATTGAATCACTCGTTCCACTGATCCTGATCTTCGGGATCATGTATTTTCTTCTTATCCGTCCTCAGCAGAAAAAGCTGAAAGAACATCAGGTGATGGTCAAGGCGCTGCGCCGTGGCGACCAAGTGATCACTCAAGGTGGGATCATGGGCAAAGTTGTTAAAGTAAAAGACGACGCCGCTGAAGTTGAAGTCGAAATCGCATCCGGTGTGACCGTGCGTGTGATCCGGTCCACAATCGCGACTGTTGTGAACAAAACCGAACCTGCGAAAACGTAAAACTTTCGCCTTGGGGGCGTGTGACTGATGCTGAATATCTCACCGATTAAGCAGGCTATGATCTGGCTAACCGTTGCTGTTGGCTTGTTTCTGGCGATGCCAAACGGGTTCTACAATAAGGTCGAGGCGCATAATGATGCGGTGGCTTTGGGTGTCGATGACACCACTTGGCCGTCGTTTCTGCCGTCTGGACTTGTGAACCTTGGGCTTGACCTGCGCGGCGGTGCGCATTTGCTCGCCGAGGTACAAGTGGCGGACGTTTACGCCACCGTGATGAATGGTCTGTGGCCGCAAGTGCGCGATGTACTGGCGGCTGAACGCAACACCATTGGCTTTGTCACCCGCGAAGATGGCCCCGAAGATACCTTGCGCGTGCGGATATCGAACGTGCAAGCAGGCGATCAAGCTGTGTCTTTGGTGCGCGGTTTGGCGCGGCCTGTCGCGTCGCTTGCAGGTGCTGGTCAGAACAACATCGACGTGTCACGCGACGGTGCAATTCTGACCATATCGTTGTCGGCGGCTGAAAAGCAGGCCGTTGATGATCGGACTATGGCACAATCGCTGGAAATTATCCGCCGCCGGATTGACGAGGCAGGCACCCGCGAACCGACCATCCAACGCCAAGGCACCCAACGTATCTTGGTCCAAGTCCCCGGTGTTGGGTCCGCCCAAGAGGTCAAGGACCGGATCGGCAAGACTGCGCTTTTGACATTCCATCCAGTGGTCAGCCGGACAAGCGATCCTGACGCATCCCCTGGCGCTGGAAATCAATTGGTGCCATCTATCGACGAGCCGGGCGCATACTACATTGTTGAACGTAGCCCCGTTGTGACCGGCGAAAATCTGGTCGATTCGCAGCCTGCGTTTGACCAAAACGGACGGCCCGCAGTGAGCTTCCGGTTCAATCCAACGGGTGGTCGAAAGTTCGGTGTATATACATCGGAAAATAGCGGTTCACTTTTTGCAATTGTGCTTGATGGTGAAATAATAAGCGCGCCTAGGATCAACGAACCAATCCTTGGTGGCTCTGGCATCATTACGGGTCGATTTACCGTTGAGGAAACAACCAATCTTGCGATTTTACTGCGGGCTGGGTCGCTTCCTGCCGAGCTGATATTCCTTGAGGAACGCACAGTAGGGCCAGAGCTGGGCCAAGATAGCATCGACGCAGGTAAAATCGCCTGTCTTGTCGCGGGCCTACTGGTTTTGGTCTACATGGCACTGTCATACGGGTTGTTTGGCGTCTTCGCGAACATCGCATTGCTGATAAACGTCGGCATGTTGTTTGGTCTGTTGTCGATGATCGGGGCGACGCTGACGTTGCCCGGCATTGCGGGGATCGTGCTGACAATCGGCATGGCTGTTGATGCAAACGTGATCGTGTTTGAACGTATCCGAGAGGAATTGCGCACAGCCAAAGGGCCTGCACGCGCGATCGAGTTGGGCTATGAAAAGGCGCTGTCGTCAATCATTGACGCGAACATCACCACGTTCATCACGGCGACAATCTTGTTTGTGATGGGGTCGGGGCCAGTGCGCGGATTTGCGATTACGCTAGGTCTTGGGATCATCACATCGGTCTTTACCGCCATTTTCGTCACACGCGCCTTGATCGTGATGTGGTTCGCGCGCAAGCGCCCCAAAACAATCGAGGTTTGATATGCGTCTGAAACTGGTTCGCGATAACACATCTATCGACTTTTTCGCCAAGGCGCGCATCTGGCTCGGCATCTCGTTGGTACTGATGGTCGTGGCACTCGGGTCATTTTTGATCCAAGGGCTCAACTACGGCATCGACTTTCAAGGCGGCACAAGCATCCGCACCCAGTCCGAAATTGTTGTGGATGTTGGGGCATACCGCGCATCTCTCGTGCCATTAGAGCTTGGCGATGTGTCCATCACCGAAGTGTTCGACCCCAGCTTTGAGGCCGATCAAAACGTCGCCATGGTCCGTATCCAAGCCCAAGCAGGCGAAGAAAGCGTAACAAATGAAACCATCACCGCAGTGCAAGACGCGCTGCGCGGTGTGTCGCCAAACATCACGTTCCCATCGGTCGAATCTGTTGGGCCAAAGGTTTCTGGCGAGCTGATCCAGACAGCGTTTATCGCGGTTGCATTGGCCGTCGTGGCAATCTTGCTGTATATCTGGATGCGGTTTGAGTGGCAGTTTGCGGTCGGTGCCGTCTTGGCGTTGACCCATGATGTTGCGCTGACAATCGGGATTTTCTCTGAACTACAGATTAAATTTGACCTCGCGATCATCGCGGCACTTTTGACCATCGTGGGCTATTCGATCAACGATACGGTGATTGTGTTTGACCGCGTGCGGGAAAACCTGCGCAAATATAAGAAATTACCGCTCAAAGACGTGTTGAACAAATCGATCAACGAAACGCTGTCGCGGACGTTGATGACATCTGTAACCACGATGCTGGCGCTGCTTGCGCTGTTCGTTTTGGGCGGTGATGTGATCCGTGGGTTCGTCTTTGCGATGATGTGGGGCGTGTTGATCGGGACCTATTCGTCGATCTTTGTGGCCTCGGCTGTGCTGCTGGTTCTGGGTGTAAAACGCGATTGGTCAAAACCTGACAACACGGCGGGCAATCAGTTTTCCAACGTTGACGCTTAGGGTGGATTTGACATGCGCCTAAACGAAATCCGCTTTGATAATAGCCTGCCAATCGACGGCTATGGACCGGGTTTCTTTCGGGTGGGCGGCATTGTTCACAAGGGCATCATCGTTGTGACCCCGCAAGGCGTGAAGCCTTGGGGCGGGCTCATTGACACGCAATCTCTGCTTGATCTGGCCGAAATTGTTGATGTAATTTTTGTGGGAACAGGGGCCGACGTGGCGCATCTGCCCGCAGACTTCCGCAGCATTTTTGACGAAGCAGGCATCGGAATAGAACCGATGGCGACACCTGCGGCCTGCCGAACCTACAATGTTTTATTGTCCGAAGGGCGGCGCGTCGCGGCTGCCCTGTTGCCGGTTTAGGCGGTGCTGTCGGTCCATAATCTGGCAGTGGCGCGCGGTGGCGCAACTGTGCTGGCCGGACTGACGTTTGATGTGCCCGCAGGCGAAGCACTAATTTTACGCGGCCCCAACGGCGTCGGGAAAACAACGCTGTTGCGGACATTAGCAGGGCTGCAAGATGCCGTCGCGGGCCACTTTGATTACCCCGCAGATGAAGGCGCTTATGCAAGTCACGCTGACGCGGTGAAATCGGCACTGACCGTTGAAGAAAACCTTCAGTTTTGGGCCGATATCTACGGCAATGCGGTGTCAGACGCGACTTGGGATCAATTCGACATTCGCGACCTGCGGACCCGTATTGCAGGCACGTTGTCAGCCGGGCAAAAGCGGCGGCTGGGACTGGCCCGTCTGGGCGTGATCAAACGCAAGGTGTTGTTCTTGGATGAACCAACCGTGTCGCTTGATGGGTTCTCGGTGCGATTGTTCGCCGATTACCTGCGCGATCAGCATTTGGCGCAGGGTGGTATTGCGGTCATCGCGACCCACATCGACCTTGATCTTGCAGCAACAACGCTAGAGCTGGAACCATTCACAGCGACAGACCATCAGACCGACACCGGCGACGAGGCATTTTTATGATAGCGCTTTTGCGCCGTGACCTGATGCTCGCCACGCGGGCTGGCGGCGGATTTGGGCTCGGGCTTGTATTCTTTTTGATCGTTGTTGTGCTGGTGCCCTTTGGGGTCGGACCGGAAACAGCAATTCTATCGCGGATCGCACCCGGCATATTGTGGGTTGCGGCGCTGCTGGCGGCGCTGCTGTCGCTCGACCGTATCTTTGCGCTTGATCACGAAGACGGATCGCTCAGCTTGCTTGCAACTGCACCAATCCCATTAGAGGCGGTCGCAGTGGTTAAGGCCGCCGCACATTGGCTGACAACAGGCGTGCCATTGGCCATCGCGGCACCGGTACTTGGGGTCTTGCTGCATCTGGACCCAAGCGCATTTGGGCTCGTTATCGTGACACTATTGCTGGGCACACCTGCCTTATCGGTCATTGGCACCTTTGGGGCAGCGTTGACGGTTGGCATCAGGCGCGGCGGACTGTTGTTGTCGCTTATCGTGTTGCCACTTTACGTGCCGACGTTGATATTCGGGGCCGAGGCGGTACGGCGCGGCGTCGGCGGGTTAGACCCCGTAACCCCGCTTTTGATGCTCGGCGGGATCACGGCAGGGGCGGTGGCACTTTTGCCATTTGCGACTGCGGCAGTATTGCGGATGAACTTGCGTTAAGCAGCGCGCTAAAAAAGGCTAAGTGACAATCATGTCGATGTGGGAATATGCAAATCCGAAACGGTTTATGAGCTGGACTGGTCCGGTTTTGCCGTGGGCGTTTGGCGGTGCGGCCGTCTGCCTAAGCGTGGGCCTGATCTGGGGCTTCTTCTTTACACCTGACGAGGCGCGACAAGGGTCGACGGTCAAGATCATATACCTTCACGTCCCAGCGGCGCTTATGGCGATCAATGCGTGGATCATGATGTTGGTTGCGTCGCTGATTTGGTTGGTGCGCAGGCATCACGTGTCAGCGCTTGCCGCCAAGGCAGCGGCACCTGTCGGGGTCGCAATGACGCTGATCGCGCTGGCAACAGGGGCGATCTGGGGTCAACCGATGTGGGGGACATATTGGGCATGGGACCCACGCCTGACGTCGTTCCTGATCTTGTTTTTGTTCTATCTTGGCTACATGGCGCTTTGGGCGGCGATTGATGATCCGGACACAGCGGCGGATTTGACATCTGTTTTGTGCATGGTCGGATCGGTATTTGCGCTGCTGTCGCGCTATGCAGTCAATTTCTGGAACCAAGGATTGCACCAAGGCGCGTCGCTTTCATTGGACAAAGAAAAAAACGTGGCTGATGTGTTTTACCAACCGCTACTGTTTGCAATCGCTGGCTTCGTGCTGCTGTTTTTCGCGCTGGTTTTATTGCGGACGCGCACAGAAATTCGGACACGGCGCCTGCGTGCCTTAATTCGCAGAGAAGGACAATGATGCCTGATCTTGGAAAATACGCGGCCGAAGTGCTTTTGGCCTACGGTGTGAGCATTGCGATTTTGGCGACGTTGGTTGCGATGAGCTGGCGGCAGTCACGACGGGTGCGCCGTGACCTTGAGGCAGCCGAAGCGCGCAAAAATGGCTAGATTATCGCCAATGATGCTGGCGCCGCCAATTCTGTTTGCAGCTCTTGCAGGCCTATTTTTTGCGGGCATGATGCGCGACAATGTCAATGAACTGCCGTCGACATTTGTGGGGCAACAAGCGCCAGAAGTGGCACCTGAACCTGTGCCGGGCACTGCGCTGCTGACTGCTGCTGATCTACGTGACGGCGAAGTCACGATCTTGAATTTCTGGGCCAGTTGGTGTCCGCCGTGCCGCGCCGAGCATCCGACTTTGTTGGATCTTCAGGCCCAAGGCTACCGCGTTGCAGGCCTGAATTTCCGCGATGAGGCGGATACGGCTGCCGAATATCTGGCCGAGGACGGAAACCCGTTTTTCGCGACGGGGTTTGATCCACGCGGACGTACGGCGATTGATTGGGGGGTAACAGCCCCACCGGAGACATTTATCGTTTCGGGTGACGGGACGGTTTTGTTCCGTTTTGCGGGACCGTTGATCAGGGCCGACTATGAACAGCGATTTTTGCCAGCGTTGCGCGCTGCTGAAGGTCGATGACCACGGCTTGCGCCATGGATTTCTTTATTATGTAAGGTGAGCCGCGCTGTCGCAGTCCGCATGGAGCCGTTGCTTTTGACGCGCTGTTGATACTTTTAGCAAAGGGCCCGCAGATCATCTGCGGGCCCTTTGCTATTTTAGGTCGCTTTTGCGAGGTTGCGCAGCACGTAATGCAGCACGCCACCATTTTCGACATATTCAATCTCAACTGCAGTATCGATCCGGCATTTGACGGTGATGTCTTTTGTGTCACCGTTGGCAAATGTGATCGAGGCAGTCATGTCTTGCAGCGGTTTGACCGCATCAAGACCAAGGATCGTAACGGTCTCGTCACCTGTCAGGCCCAAAGACGTGCGGTTGTCGCCGCCTGTAAATTCAAACGGAACCACACCCATACCAACAAGGTTGGACCGGTGAATACGTTCAAAGCTTTCTGCAATCACAGCTTTGACACCAAGTAGTGCTGTACCTTTGGCGGCCCAGTCACGTGATGATCCTGCTCCGTACTGTTCACCAGCGAAGACGACAAGCGAAGTGCCCGCCTCTTGGTGTGCCATGGCCGCGTCAAAGATAGACGTCTGTGTGCCATCGGGGCCTTTAGTGTAGCCGCCTTCGACACCATCAAGCATCTCGTTTTTGATGCGAATGTTGGCAAATGTGCCGCGCATCATAACCTCGTGGTTGCCGCGCCGTGACCCGTAAGAGTTAAACTCGCGCGCTGGCACCTGGCGGTCGATCAGGTACTGACCAGCGGGCGATGTATCCTTGAACGAGCCCGCAGGAGAAATGTGGTCGGTTGTAACCATATCGCCCAGCACGGCCAAAACCTTGGCGTTTTCGACGTTTTGGATTGTGCCTGCGTCCTTGGACATGTTGCGGAAATAAGGCGGGTTTTGCACGTATGTTGACGCCGTTGGCCAGTCGTAAGTTTCACTGTCAGTTGTCTCAACTGCCTGCCACTTTTCATCGCCCTTAAACACATCCGCGTATTTCTTAAGGAACGCTTCGCGGGTGACTGTTTTCTCGACCAGCTCGTTGATCTCGGTCGATGTTGGCCAGATGTCTTTTAGGTAGACGTCGTTGCCGTCGCGGTCTTGGCCAATAGGGTCAGACGCGAGGTTGATGTCCATCGTCCCAGCCAGCGCATATGCGACGACCAGTGGCGGTGATGCCAAATAGTTGGCGCGCACGTCAGGTGAAATGCGGCCCTCAAAGTTGCGGTTACCCGACAGAACGGATGTCGCGACCAGATCACCTTCGGCGATTGCATCTGACAGCTCTTTTTGCAGTGGGCCAGAGTTGCCGATGCAGGTCGTGCAACCGTAACCAACAAGGTTGAAGCCAATCTTATCAAGGTCTTTTTGCAGGTCAGCAGCTTCAAGGTATTCCGACACAACCTGTGATCCAGGCGCCAGCGACGTCTTGACCCAAGGCTTGCGGTCCATGCCCAATGCGGCGGCTTTACGTGCAACAAGGCCCGCACCGATCATAACATATGGGTTGGATGTGTTAGTGCACGATGTGATCGACGCGATCACAACCTTGCCTGATTCAAGCGTGTAATCTTCGCCGGCGACGGCCACTTCTTTACCCATTGGGCGTTTGAACGTGTTTTCCATCTCGTTGGCAAATGCGGATTTCGCGTTGGTCAGTGCGACATAATCTTGTGGACGCTTCGGGCCGGAAATCGCAGGCACGATTGTGCCCATATCAAGCGACATTGTCGTGGTGTAAACTGGTGCGTAATCTGCGCCACGCCAGAAACCGTTTTCTTTGGCATAGGCTTCAACCAGCGCGATGCGATCTTCGTCGCGGCCCGTGTTGCGCAGGTAACGCAATGTTTCACCATCGATTGGGAAGAATCCACATGTGGCGCCATATTCAGGCGCCATGTTGGCTATTGTTGCACGGTCGGCCAGTGGCAAAACGTCCAAACCAGCGCCGTAGAATTCGACGAATTTGCCAACAACACCAAGGCCGCGCAACATCTCAACGACTTTCAGGACCAAATCTGTGCCTGTTGTACCTTCGACCAGCTGACCTGTCAGCTCAAAGCCGACAACTTCAGGGATTAGCATGGAAACAGGCTGTCCCAGCATCGCAGCTTCGGCCTCAATGCCGCCAACGCCCCAGCCAAGAACGGCAAGTCCGTTAACCATTGTGGTGTGGCTGTCGGTGCCAACAAGCGTGTCAGGATAGGCTACTTCATCGCCGTTTTGATCGGTATCGGTCCAAACGGTTTGCGACAGATACTCAAGGTTCACCTGGTGGCAGATGCCTGTGCCCGGTGGTACAACGCGGAAGTTGTTGAATGCGCCTTGGCCCCATTTCAGGAACTGGTAACGCTCCATGTTGCGCTCGTATTCGCGGTCAACGTTCATCTGGAACGCACGCGGCTGGCCAAATTCATCGATCATAACCGAATGGTCGATGACAAGATCAACAGGGTTGAGCGGGTTAATCTGCTGGGCGTCGCCACCCAAGGCCACAATGCCATCGCGCATAGCGGCAAGGTCAACCACGGCAGGAACGCCGGTGAAATCTTGCATCAGCACGCGGGCAGGGCGGTAGGCGATCTCGCGGGGGTTTTTACCACCGTTTGTGGCCCATTCGGAAAACGCCTTAATGTCATCGACGGACACGGAAAATCCGCCATCCTCAAAACGCAGCAAGTTTTCCAACACAACCTTCAGTGCGGCGGGCAGCTTGGAAAAGTCACCAAGGCCGGCTGCTTCTGCGGCGGCAATTGAATAATATGAAACGGACTGGGACCCAACGGTAAGTTGTCTGCGGGTCTTGGCTGTATCGTGGCCGACTGTAATGGTCATTGGCTATTCCCTTTTGAGGCGCGTGTAAGGATGATTAAGTGGCTTTTGCCCGATGCGGGCTTTGTTTTCAAGGGCTGGTTGCAAAATTGTATACCATTGCACACCGAAATCTACCGTACGGTGTGTGAATAGGGTTAAAATTGAAACATCACTCACGAAACCCTCGCATTTCCTTGATTGGTCATTTCAGGGAATTCTAAATAGACCATGAACAAGGATAGAAAAGTTTGGGATAGACATGCGGCATTTTTTGACGGCACTGGCCTTTTGGGGCGCAATCGGGGTGGCGCCAGTTGCGGCGCAAGACAACAAAGTTGTTGTAGAGCTCTATACATCTCAGGGCTGTTCATCTTGTCCGCCTGCGGATGCGCTGCTGCATGATTTGGCGGGGCGGTCTGATGTGATCGCACTGGCGTTGCACGTTGATTATTGGGATTATCTGGGCTGGAAAGACAATTTTGGCAGCCCAAATTTTACGGCGCGCCAGCACGGATATGCACGCGCGGCCCATGCAACGACGGTCTATACACCTCAGATGGTCATCGGCGGCAAAGATCATGTCATCGGATCCAAAGCGATGGAAGTGATGGATTATGTGGCGCAGCATCGTAGTGCGGCTGACCAAATCGCAATGACACTGACGCGCAACGGCGACGAAGTACAGATCAACGCCCGGTCAAATGCAGGGCCGCTTGGTGATCTTATTGTACAAGTTGTGCGGTACACGTCTGAAGAAACTGTCGCTATTACACGAGGCGAAAACGCCGGTAAAACAATAAGTTACAACAACATCGTACATATGTGGGACGAGGTTGGCCATTGGGATGGATCGCGTCCACTTGCAATAACGGCCCCTGCAAAAGGGTCCGATCCGATCGTCGTGATCATCCAAGCCGATCGACATGGTCCAATCTTGGCGGCTGCTGAAATCCGCTAGGGCGCGTTTTTCCAGCGGCGATGAACCCAGAACCATTGGTCAGGATGCTCGGTGACTTTGTCGGTCAATCGGTCGGTCATATCTTGCATCATTTGCGCGGGTGCAGCGTGCTTAATCGGCGACTGGATTTCCACGTCAAACAATAAGCCGTCTGCGCGGCGCGTGCCAAAATACGGGACAACCAGCGCATCAAGCTTAATTGCAATATCTGCGGCAGAGGTGACTGTGTTGGCAGGTTTCCCCATAAACGCGATTGGCAGGCCGCCTTTATTGGCCACGTCAAACAACAGCGTGCCCATGCCGCCGGATTTCAGATGCCGCGCAAACCCCATTGTTCCGCGTCTGCCTTGCTCAAAAACCGGACCACCCCACGCCGTCATTGTAGGCGCGTAATGGGCGTTGAAATAGGCGTTTGCCATTGGGCGGTATAAGCCGCCGACATCATACCCCTTACGGGTGAGGATATGGCGGGGGGCCTCGTGATTTCCAAAATGTCCGGTGACAAAAATGACAGGGCGGCCATCTGCCTTTGCCTGCGCAATCGCTGCCAAACCGTCACCTGTCGGTGTGGTCGCGGCAAGGCGGTCACCGAATTCAGCCCAGCTGTAATTTTCAATCAATGTGCGGCCAAAGTTGTCGCAAACGCCGTCCGCCGTCCGCCTGCGCACATCGGCAGGCATATCAGGATAGATCATCGCCAAGTTCGTCTCGGCCCGCCGTCTATATCCGGCAATCGGGCCGATGGCACGCCGTAACGCGGCCCCCATAAATGGAACGCGTCGGGCGTAAGGCATGCGCAGCGCGGTCCCGATCAACCCACGTAAAGCGCGGTCGACAAGCCGATCAGCGGCAGAGCCTTTGGGGGACGGGGGCGGGGTCATGCGATCCAGATACGCAAGCTGGTGTCGTCAGGCAAGGGCGTCGGGGGCATCGGGCGATTTGGGTAAACCGGTGCCAACCATGCTGTCGCGGGTCACGAGGTGGGCCAAGTCATCCTTGCTCCAGCCGTCGGTCCCATCTGGGCGGGCAGGGATCACGATGTACCGCATGTCAGCGGTGCTGTCATGCACGCGGATTTGGGTCGTCTCAGGCAAAGTAACCCCGAATTCAGCCAGCACGCGGCGTGGTTCGCGAACCGTACGCGATCGATAAGCGCGCGACTTGTACCAATCGGGCGGCAGGCCAAGCAGGTTACGCGGGTAACAAGAACACAGCGTACAAACGACGATATTGTGCAGGTCGGCGGTGTTTTCCACAGCAATCAGCTTCATCGGACCAATATCAAAGCCCATTTCGGCGGTGGCAACACTGGCATCATGCTGCAATGCGGCGCGAAAATCGGGGTCCGTCCACGCGCGGGCCACAACCGCGGCGCCATTGGCGGGGGTGCGACTATCCATCACGTCAATCTGACTTGCGATCTCGGCGGCAGTGATCACGCCTTTTTCAATCAGCAACTCGCGAACCGCAATTTCCATAGTTTGCCAATAGCTTAGCGGATGGTCGTCATCAGCGCGAAACGGGTGACCCGACGGCGACAGATGGTCGTGGTGATCATGCGGCATCTGCGGGCTCCAACCAATGTGCGTAAATTTCAGCTTCAATCGTATCTGTGGGTGTCTCGGCGGCGGCACCCCAAACCTCGGCCATCGTAAACCGAACGCGGTGCAGAGCCAAAGCTTCGCCGTTGTGCCGGTAGGCCAATTGTTCAGGGTTCGCAAATGGGCCAAGCGTGCGTTCAATCACACCAGATTTTCCGCGCAAATAGGCGGGCGTGCGGATGTGGCCGGGGGGCATGTCGTTGCGGACGCGGACGCGACTACCCATCCGAGGCATCGCCGTATGTTGGACCACGTTCCCGAATGGCTGACATGCGTTCACCAATCTCAAATGTTGTCAGCACACCTGCTTCCACAAGGTTCTGCGACACCGACGCAATCCAGCGTTCATAATAACTTAGCTCTTCAAAGCTGCTAGGAGGCATGTCCTCGAGGACACGGCGCAAGCCATCCACGGTAAAATGACCCTTGGCAGAACATAAGATCATAAGCGCATCGACACGCTTTTCCCAAAGGGCAAAGTCGTGGTCAGCAAGAGGCACCGCACCAGCGGCAGCGCCACCCATATCGTGCCAGCGATGGCCATCGGCCAGAGGAATTGTTTCAGTCATGTCCTAACTCTAGGACGCGTGTCAGGGGCTGTCCACATCATCTTCGTCATCTGTGATCAGGGTAATTGTCCCATCGTCGGCAAGGGCGCGCACAGCGGACGACAGATCGCGCATCGCTTCTTCCGCAACTTTTGCTTTGATCGGGCCTTGTTCGGCGGCTTCTTCGCGAATTTGACCGGCCATGCGTTGTGAAATATTCTCAAGAATGAACTCGGCAGTCGCGACCAGTTCTGCATCACCTGCCAAAGCACCTGCAACAGCTGTCGCCAATACCTCTGGCGGGATACCGCGAATACAGGCCGGCACATCTGTTGGGGTCAGGCGTAGCGGTATGTCTTTGAACGTAAATATCGACTTGCGGACACTGTCAGCAAAGACAGGATCATCTTCGCCCAATCCATCAAGCAGGCTATCGCGGGTCTGGACAGGGCTGGAATTGAGGATCGCACCGACCCGGGCATCGGGTGCCTTGTCAAACGCGACAGCAACCGACTGACAATGATCTTTGACCAGCGCCACACCGATGCGCTGCACGGCTTCGGGTGCAATTTTTTCCGTTTGGGACACTGCATAAGTGATTCGACGGGCAAGATCGCCCGGTAACCTTTCCAAAACGGCAGCGGCGCGCGAAACCGGTAACTTGGATAACGCGACTGCACCTACTTCGACACTTTGGTCGGTCATGATGTTGATAAAACAGTCATCGGGCATAGCTAGCAGCACTGGCCAAGGCTCGGTTCCTTCTGCATTTGCCAGCTCTGCGCGCAATTTTACAGCAAGATTGGGGCTGAGGTGATCAGACAGCGCGTCAATAGCACCGTTAACACCGCCCGGCGACGATAGACCCACAGAAATCAGGTCACGTGCGAATTCCGCCGCAACAAGATGCACGGTGTCACGATCAATAAGGCGGATTGCACCCAATTCGCGCGCCAAAAGCATTTGCATTTCTTCGGGAAGTTGGGACAGCTCTAACTTGCCACCATCCCCTATCAATAGCTGCACAATCACAGCAGCCTTGCGCTTGCGCGAGAGCGGTGGCGTACGGGCGGATAACGGGGCGAGAGTGGTTTGTGTCATGGCACCTGCGTGCCACATGATGCTGAACGAAGTGTTAGCGTCGACTAGGAATGTGTGAATTGAACAGACATTGTGCGTAAAGCGGCGCTGGTTTCAGGAGAAATTGTTTTAAGGTCTGCGGTCAATGCGTGCAGTGTGCCCATCATTTCAACAAGCGTTGCCGTTTCGGCGGCATCAAATTCGCGATCAGCGCGTGCAAAGCTTCCGAGGCTGCGGCTTTCATCAACTTCGACGCCGCAGACCGTGCCATATTTCAAGCCGAACTCGGCGGCCTTGGTCAGGACATTCATCGAATCTTGTTCAGTTAACGCGGACCATTTAATAGCACCGGTGTTTTCAAACCCCCAAGCAACAGTAGGGTCCGACATGACGAGCCCATTTTGGGAATAGTGATCCAACCATTCCTTAGAATATGTCTGAAACAGGAATGTAGGTGTGGTAAAGCGAACATGGAATGCTAGGGCAAAACCTGCAGTCGCAATCTTCTGTACTTCCTCTAACAGTCTACGTATCTCTAGTTGATTTGCCATCGTTCTACTTTCTTTCTGGTTGCTAAGTCTAACACTATAGAAATACTAATAATCGAGTCTTAGGGACGACTACCAAGATGCAAGATGCGCTTTATTATAGCAAGACGTGTATACGGACTAAATGATGCAAAGAATTGGCCCAGCAGAAATTCAGAGTTTAGCCCCAGCTGGGCATTACATTGCGTTGCGAATCGGTTTTGCATTTCCAGTCGAAGAAATTAACGCTCTGCCACTCGATTGGGTCGATCATTACACCAAAAATCGGTACATGTTGTTTGATCCAATCATTCGTTGGGCCTATTCAAGTGTTGGCGCATTGCGCTGGTCGGAGATACCAATTGACGACCCGCGGAAAATTATTTCGCAGGCGCAAACATTTGGATTACGCTATGGCGCTGCGATTTCCGTTTTCGATGGAAATGCCGCTGGTCAGCGATCTTTTGGATCTTTCGCGCGCTCCGATCGTGACTATTCTGACTTAGAAATCAATCTGTTACACGCCTATGTTAAACGGCGCCATGCAGAGATGGCGCCGCCGACGAATTTAACAATGGCTGAGTTAGAGGCTCTTGGTATGGTAAGAGATGGCAAGCGTCTGAAGGAAATTGCCTTTGATTTGGGCGTGACCGAAGGCGCCGTCAAGCAGCGTTTGAAAAACGCAAAAATTAAGCTAGGCGCAAAAACGGGGACGCAAGCAGCAGCCCTCGCGAGCCAGTACGGCCTGATCTGATAGCGGAAATCACGAGCCAAAGGTTAACAGAGTGTTAACCAGTTTCCTGTGGGTAAGTCGTCTTTGGGGCCCTTAAGGCCTTTCGTGATCGGGGACAATCATGGGGTGAGATGATATTCTAAACTCTCCACAAAGGAGAACACAATGGAACATATCACATTCAATCTGTCACAACTTCATATTCACGGCACAGCCTTTTACGATTTTCTAGGGCTGCGAAAACGATTCTTTGTCGACAACTTGGGGTGGGATATTCCCCATGATGACGACGTTGAAATGGATCAGTACGACAACCCTAAGGCGTATTATTCTTTGGTGCTGCGCGATGGTGTTGTTATCGGCGGCGCACGCGCAATGGCGACGACTGCCAAATGGGGGACGCACACATACATGTTGCGCGATGCCTTGAAAGGCAAGCTGATCGATATCCCGCCGAGCGTTATGGCCGCCGATGTTGAAACCGATGACATGTGGGAATGCACCCGCCTTGTGATGTCTGACGACGTCGACACCCACGCGGATCGCAGCAGGTGTCTTGGGATGATCGTTCAGGGCCTTGTTGATGTCGCAGCAGAGCAGGGGGCATCGCACCTGATGTCACTGTCGCCCTTGGCGCTCATGCGCGCGCTTCGTCAGCTTGGTTTTGACGCAGAGCGGATCGGCGAGCCATATCCTGTCTCTTATACACATCTGACGCTGCCGACGAATAGAG
>CAJXTP010000042.1 GCA_913061335.1 uncultured Loktanella sp. | reverse complement strand
TGTAGAGAGGTCTCGTGGGCTCGGAGATGTGTATAAGAGACAGAGCCCAACCTGTGAATTTGATTTTCTCGCTGCGTGCGCTCGCGGCGTGGGAAATGCTGCGTGAGCGTAAATTTCGATGCTGCCGCGCAGCGGGAAAACCGGCCGTTCAAAGCAATTGTCCCGATCCGGAGCAAATCAGTTTTACATCCCCGATCTTACCGCCTCAAAAATCGCCGGGACCCTTGCTCCACACGTAGACATGAGGTGACGGCCAACAAACATACGACAGTAGTGATGATATGACGCAAATTTCCTGTCACACGCTGAGTCCAAACAGCTCGATCGCCGTTCTTGATCCCAATTCTCTGGCTTCATCAGGTGACATTTGACTTAGAATTCCATTCGTGACCTCAATCCAGTCAGGCAGGCCATTGGCAAGTTCAACAACAGGCCAATCGCTTCCCCATACCATCCGGTTCGCGCCGAACACATCCAAAACATGGCCGACAAATGGACTGATTGTTTCGGCTGTAGCGGTGCCGGGCGCACAATAGGCAAGCAGGCCCGAAAGCTTGCAATAGACGTTTGGCAAACCGGCGAGCGCCGCGATATCCGCGCGCCAAGGGTCTAGTCCACCACTCGCAATGTCTGGAACGCCGCAATGGTTTAGTATGAACGTTGTATTTTCGCAGGTCTGCGCAAGTTCACCGCCAATTTGCAACTGTTTGGGTAAAACGCATAAGTCGAAGGGTTTGCCGCGATTACCAAGCATTCGTAGGTTTTTGCGAAAGATATCCGTAGTGGAGAGTTCATCCGGCATGACATGTAATACGCGCCGATAACCGACCACGCCCAGATCTTCGCATTCGTCCAGCCACTCGGTGAAACCAGCGTCGTCTTCAGGGCGACACGACGCAATGATCCCCAAAATCCCACTTTGTGGTTTCTTCGCAAGTTCGGCAACGAAACGGGACTCGGCTTTGTAGTCAGCGTCATCAACGCCAGTTTCCATAAACAGCGTTCCGGCGATGTCCGCGCCTTTGGTTAGGTCGCGATACTGTTCGAGCTTGAAGGCCCGATCGGCCAAAGGAGGTATCCCGTCTGTCCAACCGTAGCCAGCAACATCAGGATAAACAAGGTGTTGGTGCGTATCGATAAGCTGTGTCATGCGGGATATCCTTTTGCTTTATTCTGGGTCGTCAATTACATCTTGGCGCTGCTGCCCAAGGCCAGCGATGCCAAGTTCGACTACATCGCCAGCACGCAGATATTGCTGGGGGTTTTGGCCCATGCCAACCCCGGGAGGCGTGCCTGTTGAAATCACGTCGCCGGGGTGCAGGCTCATGAATTGGCTGAGGTATGACACCACATGTGCGACGCCATAGACCATGGTTTTGGTGCTGCCATCTTGCATCTTTTTATCATTCACGGTCAGCCACATGGGCATATCCTGTGGGTCGGCCACTTCGTCGCGTGTGACAAGCCATGGGCCGATCTGACCGTAGTTGTCGCAACTTTTTCCTTTGGTCCATTGACCCGCACGTTCAATCTGGAACGCTCGTTCCGAGACGTCATTGGTGATAGCGTAACCGGCGACATAATCCAGCGCGCCGGCCTCAGAAACGTATTTGGCTCGCTTACCTATGATGACGGCCAGCTCAACCTCCCAATCGGTCTTTTCGGATCCACGGGGGATCACGATTGGATCATTGGGGCCGCAAATGGCGCTGGTCGCTTTCATAAAGATGACCGGTTCAGGCGGCACGTTCAAACCGCTTTCGGCGGCGTGATCAGCGTAGTTCAGACCGATGCAAATGAATTTTCCCGTGCCTGCCACACAGGGACCTAATCTAGTGCTTGGGTCAACAACTGGTAACGTTGTCGGATCAACGTCGCGCAGTGGCTTCATACCTTCATCTGACAACACATCACCTGCGATATCAGGCACCATACCTGACAGATCGCGGATCACGCCGCCCTCATCCAGCATTCCCGGTTTTTCGGCACCAATCGCGCCATGTCGAAGAAGTTTCATTTCAATTTTCCTTATGTATTGGACCAGCCGCCGTCGATGACGTGGGCAACACCGGTCGTGTAGGCAGAGTCGTCAGAGGCAAGATAAACAACCAATGCGGCGATTTCTTCGGCTTTACCAATGCGCCCAATGGGTTGGCGGGCGATAAACGCCGCGCGGGCCGCATCATAGTCGCCCGTGTCAGCAAGCCGTTGTTCCAATGACGGGCTTTCAACCGTGCCGGGGCAGATCGCATTGCAGCGCACCCCTTGGGTGATGAAATCCGCAGCGATGGATTTGGTCATGCCGATCACGGCGGCCTTGGTGGTGCCATAGGCAAAGCGGCTGGGGGCTGCGATGATCGAGGATGCTACCGATGACATGTTGATAATCGACCCGCCGCCGTGTTCCAGCATCGCAGGCAGGAAGGCGCGGTTCATCCGGTACATTGCGGTGACGTTCAACTCGTTCGAGAACCGCCATTGCTCTTCGTCACACTCAAGAATTGTGCCGTTTGCGACGAAGCCCGCACAGTTGAACAGCACATCGACTCCGCCAATTTTTATGCGGGCTTCTGTTATCGAAGCAGGGTCCATTGCGTCCAATTTCATTGTTTTAAACCCTGCTTGCGCGAGATCGGCCAATGCACTTTCATTAACATCCGTCGCCCAAACTGTAGCGCCTTCGGCCTTCATTGCCAAAGCTGATGCGCGCCCGATACCTTGACCGGCAGCGGTCACAAGGCATGTTTTTCCGTTCAAACGTGTCATTTTTAGTCCTTTTTATACCGGCAAGCAGGCTGGCCCGATGGGTTCGAAACTTTTATAGGTCAGGATGAATTCCGCATGGCCCAAGTCCTCTGACTTTGTTTTCCGGCCTGCGGCAACCTGCGCGACCAGATCGAAAATCTCGGTGCCGATGTCGTTCAGACTTGCGTCACCTGTGATGATCCGGCCTGCGTTTATATCCATGTCTTCATGTAAGCGCTCATACATTTCAGGATTGGCCGCGACCTTAATGACAGGCGAAATAGCCGATCCCACAACCGATCCGCGCCCTGTCACAAAAATCGTCATATGCGCGCCAGAGGCCATCATTTCCACAATCTCGGCATTGTCAGAAATATTCGGAAAGCCGAATGTGACGGGGCCGTCGGGCACCACATCCATCAGATAAAGCCCACCTCTTGGTGGAATATCCCCCGGTTTGATCAAGCCGGAAATCGGCGAGGAGCCAGATTTCGCATAGGCGCCCATTGATTTTTCCTCGATCGTGGACAACCCGCCATTGGCATTGCCCGAAGCGAAACTGCCATATCCCAGAGCCGCATAATATTTAGCCGCCTTTTCAACAGAGCCTCGTAACTCTGTTGCAAGCGCAGGTGTGGCAGCGCGGGCGGACATGATGTCTTCGCAGCCGATCAGCTCGCCTGTTTCCTCAAAGATGCAGGCGGCCCCTGCGGCGACAAGTTGGTCAAACGCACGGCCCGTGGCTGGATTGCCGGAAATCCCGCTGGTCCCATCAGAGCCACCGCAAACCGTTCCGATCACCAGATCCGACAGATCCATTGCCACGCGCGGAGTGTCAGCAAGATCGGCAATCGCTTGGGCGACAAAGCCTTGGCCTTTTGCAATCGCGCTGCGTGTGCCGCCGGTGCGTTGGATGACCAAGGTGTCCACCTTACGGCCGCTGTCGCGTACGACCTGTTCCAGCTGCATACGGTTAAAGCTTTCGCAGCCCAGCGACACCAACAGCACGGCCCCCACGTTGGGGTGGGTGCAAAGCCGCTCCATCATCTTTTGCGCGTATTCATTTGGAAAACAGCCCGGAAAGCCGATGACTTGGGCGTGGTCGCGGTGCGGATAAGTGATCTCGCGCGCGACGTGGTGTGCGCATTCCACCAAATAGGCGACCACAACCGCATTGCGGATACCCTTTCGACCATCAGAACGCAGGTAGCCTTGCATGCTCATGCCACTGCTCCGGCTTCAGTTAGTGCGTAGGTCGGGGTGTAGTCGCTTTGGATATTGTGCAGATGCACGTGCTCACCAATAGCGATGGGCGCGGTGACTGACCCAATGGACACGCCGTATTTGAGAACCTTGTCACCTGTTTTCATCGCACAACGCGCCAGCTTATGGCCCAGTGTGACAGCCTGCGCCAAAGTCACGGATTGCCCGCTGATCTTTAACGATGTACCTGCGTCAATCGCACATCGCACGACTGCGACCGTATCAATCGGCGCGAGTACGATAAGCCTATCGTCTGTTGCAAGGCTCAAAACTTACCCCATTTCAGATAGGCATCTTGCGGGTCCATCCCGTCAAGGATAGCGGTGCGCACCTTGTTTTCGGTCTGCATCGCTTCTTGGCTTTTTTCTAGCACCTCATCAAGGATTTCGACGGGGATGCAAACCATGCCGTCGCGGTCGCCATGCAACCAATCACCGGGGCGGATCAGGACGTCGCCCATCATGATGTCGACGTCCGTTTGCTTTGGGAGCCAGAAGCCTACGATATCACGCGGTGTGTGGTGGGTGCGCCAGCAGGGAAAACCAAGGTTGAGGATAAAGTTCGCGTCCCGTAGCCCGCCGTCTAACACACAGCCCAGAACACCTTTGCGGTGCAAGGTTTCGGCAGAAAGCTCGCCCATTTGCGCGATCTGGTGAGTGTGGGGTTGGGCCGTCCAAATGTGCCCTTCCTTAGCCTGCGACAACAGGCCGGTCCACGCAAGAAGCGTTTCATGCGGGTCGGCGCTTTCATCAACGCGGCCTTCAACGGTCCAAGCTGGTCCGCAGAGGGTCATTTCCGGTTGCAGCGGCGTGATCCGTGGCGGCAGGGTGAAATTCTTGCGCCCCATTGCGCGCATGACGTCATGGACGACACCAGTATAGCACCCCTGAAACGGGGCAATGCGATTGTCAGTCATTGTGAAACACCTCTTCCATCATCGCCCACCATTCACCGTCGGCACGGGTATCAAGTGGGGTTTGTAGCGGCATGCAAATATCCCACCATTCTTGGGTTTTCGGGTCTGCGGCCATTTTGGCGGCGTCAGCAGCGAAGTCATCGCCGTGGTATTCCCAATAACCAAACAACAGGTTTTCAGGCTCGCGCAGATAAATCGAATAGTTGCGGATATTGCTCGCAGTGATGCCTGCCAGAATCTCGGGCCAAGTGTTTGCGTGCAGGCGTTTGTATTCAGGAATATTCTCGGGTTTGATACCGATGACCATTGCCATGCGTTCCATGTTCTATCCTCCGATTGTCGCGTTTAAACCGCTGATCGCGCGCGCCTCGATGGCGTTCCAATCCCATGCGATCCCGAGACCGGGCGTTTGAGGCGCATGCGCCTTACCATCGCGAATATCGAGCCGCGAAGTCGTTATGTCATCAAGTTGTGGGATGTATTCCAGCATCGGCGCGTTGGGCACAGCGCAGGTCAGGCTGACGTGAAGCTCCATCAGGAAATGCGGACAGATTGCGACGTTAAACGCTTCGGCCATATGCGCAATTTTAAGCCACGGGGTGATACCGCCAACACGGGCTACGTCCGCCTGCACAATCGTGCAAGCATTCATTGCCAGATAGTCTTTGAACTGGCTTAGGGAGTACATGCTCTCGCCAACGGCAATGGGCACGGGCGACATGGCCGTCAGTTGCACATGTGCTCCCACATCGTCCGCGGGCATCGGTTCTTCGAACCAACCGATGTCAAATTCGGCGAGCATATCAGCACGCCTGCGCGCCTCGGCCAAGGTGAAGGACTGATTGGCGTCGACAAGGATATGATAGTCATCACCGACGGCATCGCGCACCGCCCGCAAACGCGCACGGTCTGCGGCCAATGTGGGCTTGCCAATCTTGATCTTGGAGCCGGCAAACCCCTTCGCCTGCATCGCAAGTGCATCCGCTACTAGTGCATCAGTGTCGATATGGAGCCAGCCACCTTCCGTCGAATACATCGGCACAGACGATTTCGCCCCGCCCGCCATGCGCCAAAGCGGCAGCCTGGCCCGTATGCAACGCAAATCCCAAAGGGCTGTGTCGATCGTCGCCAAAGCAAGCGAGGTAATCGCGCCCACTGCGGTGGCATGGGTGGCGAACAACAGATCGCGCCAGATGGCTTCAATCTCCTCTGCCTCACGACCGATCACCAGCGGCAGCAACGTTTCGCGCAACAGGCTGATCACCGCAGGCCCACCGGTGCCAATAGTATAACTGTAGCCAGTGCCGATATTTCCGTCGGCGTCGGTTAGTCGCACAATCGGCGTTTCCTGACTGACGAAAGACTGGATTGCATCAGTGCGCACAACCTTGGGGGCAAGGTCCACCATCAGCAGTTCGGCTTTGACAATCTGTGCCATTACTCGACCCGAACAGACTTGCCAGTGGCTGCATCAAAGAGATGGGCTTTGTCCATGGCCACATCAAATTCCAGCGTCTCACCGGGTGCCACGATGCGGGGGCCAAACATTTTGCCCTGCGCCTCTTGCCCCGCGATGCTGGTGTAGAGGATCGTCTCTGTTCCAAGCAGTTCTGACAACACGATGTCCAATGTGACCTTTGCGCCATCGCCGCTTTCTGCGATGCCGTGGCCGACAGGGGTCAGATCATCGGGGCGCAGACCAAACACCACTTCTTGTCCGTCGCGCACCAGACCCGTCAAACGCACAGGCACTGGCAAGGATTTATCATCCGCGAAGACGATATTCTTGCCTTTGATCGTTGCCGGCAACAGGTTCATCGGTGGTGAGCCGATAAAGCTGGCCACAAAGGTATTTACAGGGTTGTTGAACACATCCATCGGGGTGCCAACCTGCTCGATATAGCCGTCTTTCATTACAACAATGCGATCAGCTAATGTCATCGCTTCAACTTGGTCATGGGTCACGTAAACAACGGTGGTTTTGACCTTTTGATGCAGCTTTTTGATTTCGGTACGCATTTGGACGCGCAGCTTGGCGTCAAGGTTGGAGAGCGGTTCGTCGAATAAAAACGCCTCAGGGTGGCGCACGATGGCGCGGCCCATGGCGACGCGCTGGCGCTGGCCCCCTGACAATTCGGCAGGTGTACGGTCCATCAATTCGTCAAGGCCAAGAATATCGGCGGCTTCATCGACGCGTTTGATGATAGTTGCCTCATCCTGCTTGGCGATCTTCAGACCGAACCCTAAGTTTTCACGCACGGACATATGCGGATAAAGCGCGTAGTTCTGGAACACCATCGAGATGTTGCGCTTGCGTGGCGGCAGGTCGTTGACAACCACGTCACCAATAGAAACCGTCCCGCCTGTGATGTCCTCTAACCCTGCAATCATTCGCAGCGTGGTGGATTTACCGCATCCAGAAGGGCCAACAAGAACCACAAATTCATTGTGGGCGATGTCAAGGTTGATACCATGGACAACTTCAAGTTTGCCATAGTTTTTGACGATGTTCGTGAGAGTAATTTCAGCCATGTCTTATCCTTTTACGCCGCCAAATGTCAGGCCAGCGATGAGGTGTTTCTGTACAAGGAACGTCAGGATCAGCGCGGGGACAATAATGATAACCGCCATTGCTGACATGCCGGCCCAGTCGATTGTGAATTGCGCCGTAAAGTCCATAAGGCCCACGGGGAGCGTTTTGCTGTCGGTTGATCGCGTCAGATTTGAAGCCAGTGCATATTCGTTCCATGACGTGAGGAAGGCGAAGATACCTGCGCTTGCGATGCCCGATTTGGCCAATGGAAATTCGATTTTCCAGAACGCCTGCCAACGGGTGCAGCCGTCAACTTGGGCGGCCTCTGACATTTCCTTGGGGATTTGCCGGAAGAAGCCGTCGATCAACCAGATGGTGAACGGAACGTTCATCGCGACATAAACGATAATGAGACCCATCTTGGCATCAATTAGCCCGATCCGGCTCCAGATCATAAACACAGGTAAGGACAGAGCGATGCCTGGTACGGTGCGTGACAGCATCAAACCCAAAAACAACCCGTTCTTGAACTTAAAGCGATAGCGCGCGAATGCATAGCCACCGGACATACCGATCAGAAGTGCAATGACTGTGCTGGTCAGCGCGATGATGAGTGAGTTGGCGAAATACGCAGAGACTGGAATAGCGATCTGATCTCCCCCAAATCCAAAGATTTTGGCAAAGTTTCCTAGGCCTGGGTTTTCAGGGATCCAGACCGGAGGTTTAGCCAGCACTTCACCGTTGGGGCGAAACGCAGTTAATATCACCCAAAGGCCGGGCACACAAATGATAATCATCAAGATAAAGGTCAATAGCCATGTTGCGACCGCGCCTACGCGCTTGCGGATAGAACCCTCCATTATTCTGCACCTCCCATGTATTTACGTGCCGCGAGTAATTTCGTGAAGAAATAGTAGGTGAATGCGATGGACAGCAGGATCGAGACATAGGCCATTGCGTTGGCCTGCCCCATTCGGGCGTTGTCGTATCCGGTGCGGGCAATCATCGTCCAAAGCAGTTCGGTCCGGCCAGCGGGGCCACCCCCTGTCATGACGTCCACAATGTCGTAGGCGCGGGCTACATCCAACGACCTGATCGTCATGGCGATGAACACAAATGGCATGAGGAATGGTAAAGTGATGTGGCGAAACACCTGCCATGAATTACAGCCATCGACTTTGGCTGCTTCCAGTGGATCGCGCGGCATCGCAAACAGGCCAGCCAGCAATAAAATAGCAAAGACAGAGGTGCTCATCCAGACTTCGGCAAAAATAATCGCGAACATGGCGAGATATTTATCGACCAGCCATGCAATTGCCCCATCGCTGAGCCCAAGAGCATATAAAGCATTGTTCAGAATGCCAATGTTGTCATTGAAAACAAACTTGAACTGATAGCCCACCAGAATTGGCGAAAACATCATGGGAAACATCATAATAGTGCGCAACGTGCGTTGGCCCCATGTAATTTTATTGATCAGCAAGGCGATGCCAAGGCCAAGTAGAAATTCAAGGTTCAGCGCGATCGTCAGGAACAAGATTGTACGGCCAAACGCGCTCCAGAAATCACCATCTGTAAAAATCCGGCGATAATTGCGCAACCCCACCCAATCATACAAACTTTCAGGGCGGATCAGGCGGTAGCCCGTAAAGCTGGTGTAAAGTGAAAACAACAAAGGAAGCAGCACGACGAACATCAGAATTAGGAATGCCGGTAACAGCAACAAGTAGGGTGTGTATTTCTCTCGTTGCCAGAATGGGACGCGCTTGGTGGCCATGTCGTTGCTGCCTATATTGGTTGAAATGGAACGGATTGGCGCGGACCCGAAAGCCCGCGCCAAACTAGAATGGTATCTAGAGGTAGCCGGCGTCTTCCATGACAAGGCGCGCGGCGTCCGCAGCATCATCAAGCGCTTCTTGAGGGGTCTTCTCCCCGAGGATAGCAGCCTGAAGCTGTGGCCAGATTTCATTGGACACCTCGATCCATGGTGTGATCAACGGCGGTGTGAAAGCATCCTCTTCCATCGAAATGGCGTAGGTTTCAAACACTTCTACCAAGAAATCGTTGCCGTCCGCAGCGAACTGCGCTTTGGCATCGCCCCAAACAGCCGCACGCGTCGGCAACAGGCCTGATGTCGCTTCGACCATCTGGCTTTCATGGCTTGTCAGGAAAGTGACCAATGACGCTGCGGCGTCAACGTTATCACAGCTTTCCGTGATCGAGAACGTATGGCTCCCCGACCAACCAGAGCGAATACCGGCCGATCCTTTTGGAGCGCGGACGAGCCCGATGTCACCCGCGATCTTTGAGTTTTCCGGGTCGTTAAAGAACGATGCCCAGCCCGCCCAGTCAAGGTTCAACGCAACAGTACCAGAGGCAAAGCCAAGGCCCGTGTCGTCCCAGAGATAGTTAAGCGAGCCTGCAGGAACGGCCTTTGACTCATAGAGGTCCTTGAACCAGTTTACCGTTTCAACACCAGCGGCAGAGTTAAACGTCGGGTTCCATTCATCGTCAAACAGCGCACCGCCATTGGCGACAAGCATTTCATAGAAACGACCGGTAATCGCCTCGTCCTTGCCCACGAACTGTGTACCGTAGAATGTTGGCGCGTCGGCAAAGAACATCGCTTGATCTTTGACCTGCTCCCAAGTTTCGGGCGGCAAAAGATCGTAGCCATATTCCGCTTTGAAACCTGCCTTGTTGTCGGCGTCCTCGAACAGCGACTTGATATAGTATAGGTTCGAGATGTCAGAGTGGCGTGGAAGCTGTACAAGCCGACCTTCGACGGTTGAATTTTGCAGCGCAAGCGGCTGGAATTCAGCCAATGTCGCCTCAGAAATTACGCCGTTCAAGTCGCGATAAATACTACCATATTGCGGAGCAAAGCTGGTGTGGTTGGATCCAACGCACCAATCCAGTGTGCCTGCTGCGATGTCTTGTTTAATCTCGCGGTCCAACTCAAAGTGGTTCTTGCGAGACAGTACATCAACCGTGGCACCTGTCATCGCTTCCCATTCTGCGATGCGCGCATAAAGTGGCTCGTACTGTGCGCCGCCAATCAGTTTTACGCGCAAGGTATAGTCGGCAAAGCTGCCGTAATCGACGTCCTCTGCCGCAACGGATGTTGCAGCGATACCTGTCAGCGCTGAAGCTGCCAGTAGTGTCTTAAATATAGATTTGGTCATGGTTTCCTCCCTCGGAATTTGGACCGTCATGGTGCCGCGTTATGCGGCCGTTTAGGTGCCAAGACGCGATCTGTGTCTTGGCCTAGTTCGGGTGCTGCGCGATCACATTTTAGCGTGGCCCCGTTGTAGCGGATAGGCGAGCGCAGCGTTTCAAGCCGCACTGTGCCGTTCCGGACGATGGTTTGTTCAAGATCAAGACGTTTGTAAGCGTCTGTTTCGCGCATCTCGTTCCAGTTCAGAACCTCTGAGCACCAGATGTCTGCGGGCTGCAAAACGGATAGCCACTCTGCTGTCGTGCGGGTGACAATTTGCGCGGCGATCGCGGCTTTGATGCGGTCACGCTGGGTCATCAGAACCGCAGTATCGTCATAGAATGACTCTAGACCTTTGAGGTCGATCAAATCGGCCAGAATTTTTAGCGATGGCGTCATGGCAAGGGTCAAGAACCCGTCCGCGGTTTGGTAAACGCCGTAAGGCGCGCTCAGATAGGCATGCGCGCCATTGACGCTGCTACGTTTGGGGGTACGATTGCCGTCGTTCAGATGGGTCGACAGAACTTCGAACTGAAAATCAATCATCGCTTCCAGAAGGCTAGTTTGCACCAGCGCACCTTTGCCGTGGATACCGCGTCCGACCAAAGCCGCAAGGATGCCTTGCGCCAGTGCGTTGCCCGCCAACATATCAGCAACGGCCAGACCCATGGGGGTTGGCGCGTCATCGGCGCTGCCTGTCAGCCACAATAGACCGGAGCGCGCTTGCGCCAGCAGGTCTTGACCGGGCAAATCTTTCCACGGGCCGTCTTCACCATACCCCGAAATACTGCCGTAGATAATGCGCGGATTGATCGCGCGCACATCGTCATAACCGAACCCTTGTCGTTCAATCACGCCGGGGCGAAAATTCTGGATCATCACGTCGGCGGTCTTCAGCAACTCAACCAAAGCCGCGCGGTCGTCAGGGTTACGCAGATCAGCAGCGACGCTTTCCTTGTTGCGATTGATCGCGTGGAACAGCGAATTGTCACCATCAATGTCAGTATCGGAAATATACAGGTTCCGGCACAGGTCGCCCACACCGGGGCGCTCAACCTTGATCACACGGGCCCCCAGATCAGCGAGCTTCAGACCACATAACGGCCCAGACAAGAACTGGCTGAAATCAACAACTGTCAGACCGTTCAGCGGGCGCTCGGATTGCGGTAAGGTCTTCATGTCCGGCTCTCACGATAGGCTGCATCAAGGCGGGCGAGCGTGTCAATTTTGTTGGTTTCGCCACGCAGAAACGCGTGTAGAATATCGCCACCACTTTCTTGGAACCCCATGTACCCATCGTAGCGCGGGCGCAACCAAACCGTTTCTAGCGTCTCGCGGGTGTTGCGGAAAAAGTTGCGGCATTGCCCGTTTGTTGCGTCGGACTCCCACGCCACCGCATTGCCGGACTGGCCGCCACTGTCAAAGAACAGACCAGTCTGACACTCTGCGCCTGCGATCCAGAACGCGTAATCGGCGGCCACTTCGATATGTTTGCACTGGCTGGAAATTGCGATGCCGGTGCCACCGATGACTGTTCCGCGTGGCCCGTTATCGCCAAAGCCCGGCGCGTCGGCGAATGTGATTGGGAACTCACAATACCCATCGCGGCTATAATTTGTGTAGCCATAGCCGAACGGGCAATAGGCGGGTGCGCCTTTGGTGCGACCCATCCATTCCAGCACGCCAATCGGGTCAAGTGTCAGGCAACGCGGATCAACCTTGGCGGCCAACTCACCCACGACACTTAGCACTTCGTCCGCTTGGTTGCGTTCCATCAAGTGGTCGGGATCTTCGGCTACAACGAAGCCAAGGTTTTTAGCCAAGCCAAAGAATGTCATCAATGTATTGATCGGGATCATCGCCAAGGCCACTTTGCCTGCAGCCGCCAGCGTCATTACGCCGTCCCACGATTTTGGCGCAGTCTCGATCAGGTCAGACCGGAAGGATGCAACGGGCGTGGCCGCGTCAATCGCAAGGCCCCACTGATGCCTTTCAAAGTTGTAAGACGGATGCGACGGACCAACCGATTGCGCTGCGAGCTTGGCCAGATCAGCGTCACGGCCCAGCGTGTCAAATGCCACCAAATGACCCGAACCCGCTACTTCACCCACATGGGGATGGTCAATGACCATGAGGTCATAGGCGGCAGCCATCTCACCAATGGGACGATCTGCAAAAGCCTGCAAAGACCGCTTTTCCCATGTGATTTCAACGTCGGGATGTATTTTTGAAAATGCCGCAGAGGTCGCGAGCATTGGGTCCACGCCTCGGCTGTGGTCCCATGTCATACCGCGCAATGTGATCTTCTTATCCATTGTCGGCACTTTCGGCGGGGCGATACAATGCGGTCATCAAATGTTCGGCGTAAAGCGCCAGCTCGCCTTCGCCTTTGTAGACGGAATAGCTGACGCGCACTTTGCCCATCTTTTCGTCTTTCGGCTCTTTGCCGATGTTTTCGCGGATGGTATAAATAGTGTCACCGATGAACACTGGCTTGATAAACCGCAGGCGGTCATAGCCGTATGAAAACGAGTTCTGGCAGTTCGTCGCGGCAAGACCCAATCCAAGAGAAAATACGAATGCGCCAGCAACAATGCGTTTGCCAAAGAGGCCTTCGTGTTCGGCAAAATCCTGATCACTGACGTAAGGGTGGTGGTCCATCACGAGAGAGTTGAACAACATCGATTCCCCTTCGGAAATCGTGCGCCGGATTGTTCGGATCTTATCGCCGGCTTCAAAGTCTTCAAAGTACCAGTTTTCCGCATTCCAAACCGGGATTTGAGCATGGTCGTCTGGCAAGCCAGGCAATCCTCGTGCGTGAACACCTATCTGCGCCATGTCTGTTACCCCCAATGACCTTGCTGACATTCGTAGCATCGAATCTTTTCAAATGTCAAATTGTTTTGTATATATGAAATAGGAAAATGAACTCAGGAGGGATACGCCGTGGAAAAAGAACAGTTTTATGAGGATTACTCGATGGGAGACATGCGCAAGACGATGGGGCGCACGATTACTGAGACCGATTTTGTCGTGCATGCAGGGCATACCGGCGACTTCTTTCCCCATCACATGGATGCAGAGTTTTGCGCGGCCAGCGAATTTGGTCAGCGTATTGCCCACGGCACGATGACCTTCGCGATTGGTGTCGGATTGACGGCAACACAAATCAATCCACGCGCTTTTACTTACGGGTACGAACGCCTTCGGTTTCCAACACCTGTACATATCGGCGATACCATTCACACTGTCGTCACCATTGGCGGTATGGCCCCCGATCCCAAGCGCAAAGGCTTTGGCAAGGTTGTCGAAATAACCGAGACAAAAAAACAAGACGGGAGCACAGTGATGTATTGTGAACATGTTCTACTGGTGCAAATGAAGGAGGCCGCGACATGATTGGTGATCTACAACAAAGCTGGCCCGCACCCAGTGCGCCCAAGCCGATTGTGATTATCGGGGCCGGCGGCATTGTGCGTGATGCCCACATGCCGGCCTATACCAAAGCCGGTTTGACCGTTTCAAGCGTGACCGATCTGGACGCCGAACGCGCCCATGGGCTTGCGTCTGATTATGACATTCCAACAGTGTACGCCAATGTCGCCGCAGCCGTTACGGCCTGTGGAAAGGATGTGGTTTACGATGTCGCTGTGCCACCTCATGCCATTGCAGACATTTTGAAAGAATTACCAGATGCTGCAGCCGTGTTGATCCAGAAACCCATGGGGGGTGATCTGGAACAAGCCCGTGAGATCCGTCAGGTGTGCCGCGATAAGCGGTTAAAGGCCGCGGTTAATTTTCAATTGCGGTTTTCGCCCATGATGATGGCGGTCCGCGCTGCGATTGATGCGGGGTTGATCGGTGAACTGCTTGAGATCGAAGTGCATTTGAATATCTTCACGCCGTGGACACTCTTCCCGTTTCTGATCCCCATGGATCGCGTGGAAATCGCGGTTCATTCGATTCATTATTTGGATACAATCCGCGCATTGGCAGGCAACCCCAAGGGTGTGTTTGCACGCTCCATGCGTGACCCGCGTGCGGCCGGTTTTGCTCAGACGCGGACATCCGTGATTCTGGACTATGGCGATACCTTGCGCGGCGCGATGTCGATCAATCACAATCATCAGGCGGGTCGAAAATTCCAATCCGCATGGTTCCGCATTGAAGGCACAGAGGGTGTAATGATGGTCAAACTTGGGGTTTGTTTCGATTATCCAAACGGAGAGGCGGACGAGCTGTGGTACTGCAAGAACGGGGACGATTGGGAACAGGTGCCGCTTGACGGCAGCTGGTTCATCGACAGTTTTATGGGCACGATGCGCAACGTCCAGCGGTTTGATGCGGGCGAAGACGACACGCTTTTTGCAGGGATAGAGGACGCCTATCAGACGATGGCATTGGTCGAGGCCTGCTTTGACAGCATGAAACTGCCCAGTGTCCCGCTCGACCTGAGTTAAGGTGTCTGGGTCGGTGGTTGACCGCCAAGGCTTTTGCTGATGGCAGCGGCGGTAGCTATCAATTCTGACGTGCATTGTGCAAAGGAAACAGAGGAATCGAACCGCTCAATATGGGGCACAGTCAACGCCGCAGCCGCCTGACCAGAATGATCTATGATCGGTGCCGAGATATTGACCACACCTTTAACAACAAAACTGTCTCGGACTTCAAAACCATCTTTTCTAATCTGTGTGAGTTCTTGCATGATTTGCTTCGCGGGCAATTCGCGCGGCGGCGGGACAGATTTCAATAATCCCTCCAAGATCTCAGGGTGTTGAAACGCAAGGATTACCCTGCCGGAGGAGGCATGCCAGAGGTCAATTTTGGCACCAAGGCGCACGGTCAATATACTGTTGCCTGGTGACGCGGTCTGTCCCACGACCAGAACGCCACCTTCGTTGAGAATAGCCAGATGTGCCGATTGGTTAATGCAGTGCGTCATCTTACGCATCAGCGGTTCAGCAAACGCGGTGAGGCGCCCGATTTTGGGTATCCTGTGGGCAATTTCAAAAATGAACGTGGTTAACAGATAACGATCCGACACCGGATCCTGCGCAACATAGCCGCGTGTCTGGAGCACCATCAGCATCCGAAAAATTTCACCGACAGATCGACCCAGTTCCCGCGCGATTTCAGTTTGCCCTAAGCCGAGTTCACGTGTGGAAAGGAGCTCAATAATATCGAGCCCCTTTTCCAACGCCGGCGCGGAATAACTACTTGTTTGGAGGTTCGGCATTGTCGATCCTATGAGCTGTTTGAAAGAACTTACAACTTGATTGCCTTATGTTGCAACGCACCTTGAATTATCAAGCAACAATCCGGACACCGATGAACTGTCCGCAGCGTTGTACGATTTTCAATCGTTGGAACAGACGCCCGCGGAGGGTGGGTTTGATCACCACCAAGGTGGGCCGGCTTAAGCCCTGTCTCTTATACACATCTCCGAGCCCACGAGACCTCTCTACATCT
>CAJXTP010000041.1 GCA_913061335.1 uncultured Loktanella sp. | reverse complement strand
CGAGATGTAGAGAGGTCTCGTGGGCTCGGAGATGTGTATAAGAGACAGAAGGTAAAGCGTGCATCAATTGGCGATCCAGAAATCTGGTCAACACGTGTCGGCTTTGGGGTAACTGAAGGGGCAGAGGCAGCAGCACGGGCGGCACCAGATGCTTTGAAAACCAGACGCTGCACATCTTGGCCCTGACGGGACATCTGATACATAATCTGCTCACCAAAATTCTGCTGCACGTAATTGCCGATAAACGTGGTGGGCACATCGAACGTCACAACGCCATTGCTGGCCTCTGAAAACGCGAGCGGCGCAATCCAATTGGAAAAATTATTCGCGCCCACGGTTGTCTTCAAAGCGTCCAAGGTCGTCTGCCACACATCGTTCATCATAAGTGTCCCGTTTCAATTTTCCAAAGCCTCAATGACCACCCCTCGCGGCCACGGTTCACATTCTTTCCAGACACAAAACGACCGATCACCCAAAGTCCCCCTTTGGGCATGATTGCCTTGCGTAACTCGCCAGAGCGTCAGACAGACCAGATCATGCAGTGAGCATGAGCCATGCCGCCATCGGCAGTTTTTTTGGATTTCGGAACAACTAATAATACGACGCCAAAATTGGCGTAGTATCAGCAGACGCAAAGTGTTTGGTCATATGACAGTTACCCGTCACGCGCCCATTCCCTTCGCATGAATGACCGGGCTACGATGAAGAAATAGGGTCAAGACCTCTGCTTCAAACGTACGCCGATTTCACTCATGTTCCCCCCGGAACGATGTGAATCGCATGTATAAGTTAGCAAGGGGAACGGGCTCGTTTCAACATAACAACGCGCTTGACTCGGGTCGGGATCGAAAAGAATCTATGAACCCTTTGAAAAGGCTTAGAAAGTCACGACTGCGTTGCAGAAAGCGAAAAAGCGCGCCCGATGGGGCGCGCCTTTCATGTTGTGTCGTCAGGCAGGTGATGCCCAAAATGTAGTTTAGCCCAGTGCTTTTACACGTGAAGACAGGCGGGACATTTTACGTGATGCAGTGTTTTTATGCACCACACCTTTTGTCACGCCGCGCATCAATTCTGGCTGAGCAGCCTTCAATGCAGCAACGGATGCGTCTTTGTCGCCGGAAGCAATTGCTTCTTCAACTGCACGCAGGTGCGTACGAATCCGCGAACGGCGCATTTTGTTGATTTGAAAGCGTGCCTCGTTCTGGCGTGCGCGTTTTTTAGCTTGTGGAGTATTTGCCATGGTGTCGATTCCCTTAGGTTCGGGTCAATAAAAATTATCTGCGCAATTGGCCCGACCGGGTTTTTGGAACCGGTGATTCTGGTCTAGCGGACCGCACGCGCATATCTGAGGCGTCTTTAGTGCAATCGATGCACAAAGAAAACCATTATTTGTCGCGGAACTGCGCCTCGCGCTTTTCTGCAAAGGCGGCCATGCCCTCTTTTTGGTCTTCGGTCGCAAACAGCGACTGGAACAGGCGACGTTCATAGTTCACGCCTTCGGCCAATGTTGTCTCAAATGCGCGGTTCACTGCGTCCTTAACGGCAATCGTTGCAATCAGCGATTTCTCGGCGATTTTCTCGGCAACTTTATGCACCTCTGGCAGCAGCTTGCTTGCGGGGATCACGCGGCTAACGAGACCTGAACGCTCCGCCTCTGCGGCGTCCATGAAACGACCTGTCAGGTTCATGTCCATCGCCTTGGATTTACCGACATAGCGGGCAAGCCGCTGTGTGCCGCCGATTCCTGCGATGACGCCAAGGTTGATCTCGGGTTGGCCAAATTTGGCTGTATCGGACGCAATGATAAAGTCGCACATCATCGCCAATTCGCAGCCTCCGCCCAGCGCATAACCAGACACGGCAGCGATGATCGGTTTGCGAGTGTTGTTGAAACGGGTTGTCTCGGGCGCAAAATAATTCTTGGTATACATGTCCACGAACGACTGTCCGGACATTTCGGTGATGTCTGCACCGGCGGCAAATGCCTTTTCCGATCCAGTGATCACGATGCACCGCGCCTTGTCGTTTACGTCAGCTTCTTCCAATGCTTGGCACAATTCAGACATCAATTTGGCGTTCAGCGCATTAAGCGCGTCAGGCCGGTTTAATGTGATCGTCGCCACGTAATCGGTGATATCTACGATGATTGTCTCAAAGGCCATGTCATGTCCAAAGTTGCCGCTGTCAGACCAGAGTGATGAAACAACTCAGATGCCGGATCAAGCTATCTTTGGCATTGCGGACAAAAGAATGACGACCGCCCTGACTGCACGATTCGGTCAATTGTCTTTTGACATCCGTCAGTTGGGCACGGATTTCCCGCTTGATCGTACACCGCAAAATTATGCTGGAAATATCCCAATTCACCATTCGTCTGCCGGTAATCGCGCAAAGATGACCCGCCTGCCGCGATTGCTTCGCCCAAAACATCGCGGATAATCGGCACAAGCGACCCAATACGTTTGGCACTAATCCCACCCGCCTTGCGCGCCGGATGAATGCCCGCACGATATAGCACCTCGCAAACATAGATATTGCCAAGGCCCGACACGATCCGCTGATCCAGCAAGGCAGATTTGATCGGCATGTTGCGCCCCTTTAGACGCGCGACCAAGTAATCTTCGTCAAATGCATTCCCCAGAGGTTCTGGCCCCAGATCACGAATGAGCCAGAAATCAGCCTCAGTTCCGGTCGCCATAAGATCCATCGCGCCAAACCGGCGGGCATCGTTGAAGGTGATCCGCGCATCATTGGCCATATGGAACACCACATGATCATGCTTGGCCACCGTAGGATGCGGATGGTGGAAATCGCCAACGGTATGCCCCGAAATTGTCATGCGACCAGACATGCCCAAATGGATCAACAACGTTTCTTCGCTATCCAGATCGGCGAGAATGTATTTGGACCGACGACGCAGGCGCAGAACCGTTTTACCAGTCAGCCGATCTGCCATGCCTTCGGGGAAAGGCCAGCGTAAATCAGGGCGATTTACGTCGGCTTGGGTGATCTGCACACCTTCCATTACAGGTGCCAACCCGCGACGAACCGTCTCGACCTCTGGTAATTCGGGCATGGGACACTTTCTATAACAGTACAGGCGCGATATAGCGCATCTGAGCCCGATGTTAGGGACACCGTAAAGGACGACAAGCCCCGATGACCGAAAATACCACACACTTTGGTTTTGAAACTGTCCGTGAAGACGAAAAAGCAGGACGTGTGCAAGGCGTGTTCTCTTCTGTCGCCAGCAAATACGACATCATGAACGACGTGATGTCCGTTGGTATTCACCGCATCTGGAAAGAAGCGATGATGGATTGGCTTGCACCGCGCGCCGGACAAAAGCTGTTGGATGTGGCCGGCGGGACAGGCGATATTTCGTTCAAATTCTTGGGCCGCGCTGGGTCTGGTCACGCGACGGTCTGCGACATTACCGAATCCATGCTGCTTGCCGGAAAAACCCGCGCAGAGGCCGCGACCATGTCCGACAGCCTTGATTGGGTCGTCGGCGACGCGATGGCGCTGCCCTTTGCGGACAATACGTTTGATGTCTACACGATCAGTTTTGGCATCCGAAACGTCACCCGCCCACAAGAAGCCCTGAACGAAGCGTTCCGCGTTCTGCGCCCCGGTGGCCGTTTGATGGTTCTGGAATTCAGCCAGCTACCAAGCCCGATGATGCAGGCCGCCTATGACGCCTATTCGTTCAACGTGATCCCGCGGATGGGGCAATTGATCGCGAATGATCGCGACAGCTATCAATATCTGGTCGAATCGATCCGCAAATTCCCTGATCAGGAAACGTTCCTTGAGATGGTGAAAACTGCAGGGTTTGAAAACGCAAAATTCCGCAACCTATCGCTGGGCATCGCAGCGCTTCATTCCGGTTGGAAACTATAACATGCGCGGCCCACACAACATTATCCGGCTGATCCGAACTGGCGCAACGCTGGAGCGGACCGGCGCGATGGGCATCATTTTGGATGCGTTAGAAGTAGGGCCGCTGCTGCGCGTTGTCGTCCGTACCGTCGTGTGGCCGTTTCAATGGCTGGGGTACAAAGGCGACCCGACGATGCCGCCCGCCCCGCGCGCACTGACCGCCCTTGGGCCTGCCTACATTAAATTTGGACAGGTTTTGTCGACGCGCCCTGATGTGGTTGGCGATGAACTCGCCGTGCAAATGCGGGTTCTGCAAGACAAATTGCCGCCATTTTCAATGGCAGAATCGCGCGCCGAAATCTTGCGCGAATTGGGTCAGCCTGTAGAGAGTCTTTTCAGCAGCTTTTCTGAGCCAGTCGCCGCCGCATCATTGGCACAAGTACACAAGGCGCACCTTGCCGACACAGGCGAAGCGGTTGCCGTGAAGATCCTGCGGCCCGGGATTGAACGTGCGTTCCGGCGCGATATTGACGCGTTCTATTTTGCAGCACGTACCATTGAATTGCTGTCCCCATCGTCACGCCGTTTGCGTCCGATGGATGTGATCACTCATTTCGAAGGTGTGGTCATGGGTGAATTGGATTTGCGGCTCGAAAGCTCTGCCGCGTCTGAATTTGCGGCCAATACACAAGACGACGCAGGTTTTGACGTCCCTAAAATCAAGTGGCACCTGTCTGGCCGCCGCGTCATGACCCTCGACTGGGTTGAAGGCACAAATATTGGCGATAATGCGGCGCTGGATGCTGCAGGCCATGACCGACGGGCGCTTGCCGCGCGTGTATTGCAGCTATTCCTGAACCACGCGCTGCGCGACGGATTTTTCCACGGAGACATGCACCAAGGCAACCTCAAGGTCACCGAAAACGGCGATATTGTTGCTTATGATTTCGGGATCATGGGGCAGATCGACGAATACACCCGCCGCGTTTATGCCGAAATTTTATTTGGATTTATCCGCAAAGATTACGCGCGTGTCGCCCAAGTTCATTTTGAAGCAGGCTACGTACCTGCGCACATGGACGTTGACGCATTCGCCCGTGCATTGCGTGCCGTTGGTGAGCCCATTTTTGGAATGGACGCGAGCCGCATTTCAATGGCCCGCCTGCTGTCGTACCTGTTCGAGGTTACCCAGCGGTTTGGTATGGAAACGCGGACCGAACTGATCTTGCTGCAAAGAACCATGGTCGTCGTAGAAGGCGTTGCCCGCTCTCTTGATCCGCACATGAACCTTTGGCACGATGCGCGCCCTGTCGTTGAAGACTACATCAAAGAATCGATCGGCCCAAAGGCGTTGGTAAAAGACCTGGCCGCAACAATCCGCGTCCTGACCCGCTTTGGACCACTTCTCCCAAAGCTCGCCGAGGATGCTCTGATACGGCAGAACAACCCCGTCACACCGCCCAGACCACAACGCCGCCGTGCGCGGCTAGCATGGATGGCATTGGGCGCTGTATTAACCGGAGTTGCGGTGCTTTTGATCCAAGCGCTTTAAAGTGTTGGGTCGCGCAACGCGCTGACCTGACTGCTCGCGATTGCAGCACCGCCTTGAAGAATGAGAACGATTTCACTGCCCTGAGATCGCACTTCGGTGACAGTGCTATAAACATCAACAGTATCTTGCGCCAAGATATCGTCGCCAGAATAGCTGACAACCTCAAACGAGTAGAGCCCGTGTTCGCGCGGATTTCCCTGCGCGTCTAGGCCAGACCACTCCAATGGTTCGGCGCTAATGGGGACATCAAACCTTTCGACTTCGTCGCCAGCTTCGTTTGTCACGACAATTTCGGCCCGCTGCGCAATCGTGACCGGATTTGGGGCCAAAGTGATTGAACCGCCATCAAAATACGCAGCAGCAGGTGCACGCGCCTCCTTGCCAACCCAAGCAGCCATCTGGGCCATGCCACCTGACCCCAATTGCGTTGCTAAACTGCGCAGTAGGTCGTTGGTCTGCACCTGCTGCTCGACCCCCGAAAAGGTTGCCAGTTGAACTGCGTAATCCGACGAGTCAACGGGGTTTAGTGGATCCTGATTTTCCATCTGCACGGTCAACATCCGCAAGAAGGTTTCAAAATCAGAACTGATCTCTCTGGTATCTGTGGCCTGCGTTGCCAATGCTGGTCCGCTCGACGTATTTGTTTGGGTAACTTCCATGATATCTCCTTAAAGACGTAAATCTAGGCCGCTTTGGGCCGCGGTTGCAGCCGGGGGCGTGTCCGCATGCAGCATCTCTTGCTCGATGATCCGCTCTGGGGTGGTTTGGCCTTTGTCATCACCGCCGCCGCGCCCTTCAAAGCTAAAGCCAACACTCTCGTACCCAAGCTCTCGCATTTCTTGCGCAAGCATCTCGATATGGCGCCGCATCAGGTCTTGGGTCTCTGCGCGCTCGGTCGTAATTGTGACGGCCATAATTCCGTCTTGCGTACTGATAGCCAACCTAACGCGCCCAAGTTCCTCGGGGTTCAAAACTAGCGATGTGACGCCATCTTGCGTTTTATGCACCGCGACAGCCAACTGTTGGGCGGTGGCGGGTGTGAATGTCTGGATCGGATTGCGCACATCCGCCGGATGCGTTGCGATCATTGGACCCACCTTTGGGGTATCGAGAGGCGACAAAGAAAGCGCGCTTTCAACGGAACCCTCGTCCATAACGACCAACTTCGTTGCATCAAACTGAACAGAGGTGTTGGCAGGCAACAACGAAGGATTCGCGCCATTCGTTGAACGGAGCTTACTTTGATCATCACGAACACTTGGTACGGACGTATCAGCGGGCACCGGCGAAAGAGTTGCTGCATTCATTGTAGGGTGAAAATTTTGATCAGAGCGAACACGAACACTCGAAACAACCCTATCGTTTTCGGGCAATGGGCTCTGCGCTGTAGCCGGCAGTGGCTCAACTTGCTTTGCCGGATCAAGCACCATGCCGGACCCTCTCAGCGCAACCGCTGGCAGAACCTGATTCGATTTGCCGGTATTCGGAGCAATTAGACCGTCCTCCTCGATATTGGGATGTGCTATCGACGGGGTTGCTGACGGCGGATTGAATTGCCTTGCTGCAGCCCAGATCGGTTCAGCCGGTAGCTTTTTTATCGGAAGAATTGTATTTTCTGCCGTCACTTGAGGCGCTAGCACGCCTTCCCTAGCGGGCAGTCCTGCATTTTTGGGAGACAAAGCGACGTCAAATTCGCTCGGCAACATCGTCATATTCGCCCCTGAGCCGCGCTTTGGCATTACCGCATTCAGTTTCTCAATTTGCAAATTGACGGACAACAAATCAGTTTCTATCAGTTCATCTGACCGTAAAACTTCTACATCGGGAACATCAGGAAATAACTCTTTTTCATCAGAATTGACCCCCTCAGAATTCCCTTGTTCTTGCGCCAATTGCGGAACGTCAGGTGTTGGTGCAACCAGTTTTTCGCCTGTCATAAGGTCCTTTAAAACCTGTGCAAACCCGCCCACTGGGCGAGCCTCAACTGGCTGTCCGAGATCGGAAGCGGTGGGCGCGGTCTGTGTCGTTGGAATGATATACATGCAGGCTCCGGCAGTTTTCCTTTCCGTAGTTTTAGCCACATATCCTTACCGATTTATTTACCACGTGAGGGCATTGTCGAAAAAAATCGCAACACGGATTCGCACAATGACAATTGTTCCAACACTTCCACCTCCACATCTAAATGTGGTGCAAAAAGTAAATTCTGATGATTCGAAAATGCGCGAAGCCGCGGAAAACCTCGAGGCTACATTTTTGTCAGAGATGCTGAAGTCAGCCGGTCTCGGCGCATCGCGTTCCACGTTTGGGGGTGGCATTGGGGAGGATCAGTTCTCTTCTTTCCTCCGTGAAGCGCAGGCAAAGGAAATGGTCAGTGCCGGTGGAATTGGCCTCGCAGAGGCTTTGTTTGAAGCCATGAAGGCGGATATAAATGCGTGATTCTACAGCTGTGAAACTTCTTAAGTTATTGAGCCGCGAACGAAAGGCGATCATTCAAGCTGACTTTTTGACGGTGGATCAGTGCGTCGCCGAAAAAGAAATCCTGCTCACGACACTTACAAATTCCCCGTTGGCCGCCGAGGCGCTCGCCCTGATCCGTATTGCACTCGAGGAAAACCAGACACTTTTAACGTCTGCAATTGCAGGCGTCCAAGCGGCACGAACCCGCGTCGCGGAACTCAAAGACGTCCGCATGGGGCTGCGTGTCTATGATCAGACTGGGCAGATCGCGCAAGTACAAACGAGGACTACAGGCCTTAGCAAGCGAAGTTAGAACCGAGTTATTTCAATTTTTCGCGATCTCCCGGACTGGCGTTAAGACCATGTTTAGGACCGCTGATGCAGTTTACAATATATCCAAAATGGAACCCCATCAGGCAATAGCTTTGGGGAAGGTCAGAATGACTTTTCACACGTCACCCTTCGGTTACGTATCCTGAAATCATTGGCGCAAAATGCGCCGCTACTTCAAAAAGGCAGTTATAAATGTCCAGTATTCTGACAAACAACAGCGCGATGGTTGCGCTTCAAACTCTTAAGTCCATCAACAACGACTTGAGCAAAACAACATCAATGATCTCAACGGGTAAGGAAGTTGCCTCCGCCAAAGATAACTCTGCGATGTGGGCCATTTCCAAGGTCATGGAATCAGACGTCAGCGGTTTCAAAGCAGTATCCGATTCACTGTCTTTAGGTGAGTCGACTGTTGCCGTTGCTTCGGCGGGCGCCGAGCAAATCACTAACCTGCTCAACGAAATGAAAGAAAAGGTCGTTGCTGCAACCGGTGAAAATGTCGACCATACTAAGATTACGGCCGACATTACCCAGCTTAAGGAACAGATTACGTCAGTTATCGCGGCGTCACAGTTTAACGGCACCAACCTCTTGGACACGGCTGGCAATGCGGGCATGTCTGTATTGTCTTCTCTGGATCGCGATGCCGGTGGTACCGTCACGGCAGCCAACATTGACGTGGCGTCGGTTGATTTCGAGGCCAATCTCGACTTAACTACAATTGACACCGTTGATGCTGCCACTGCGGAAGCCTCATTGACGGATATGGAAACGCTTATCCAAACCGCCGTCGACGGCGCTGCCGCACTTGGTGCATCCTCTAGTCGCATTTCGGATCAAAATGATTTTGTCGGAAAAGTTTCTGATGCAATTAAATCCGGCATCGGAACGCTGGTTGACGCCGATATGGAAGAGGCATCTGCACGTTTGCAGGCGCTTCAAGTCCAGCAACAGCTGGGTGTTCAATCCTTGTCGATTGCGAACCAAGCACCGCAGTCCATCCTGTCGTTGTTCCGTTAAATTGATAATTAGCGACGCCGCAGAATTTGCGGCGTCGTACCATTCACCGCGGTAAAACCGCGTCTCGTTCTACTCCGTCCCGGAAGGACTAATCGTGAACGTCATCGAACAAGCCCGGCAAGCATATGCCCCAACCCAATTTCCGCTTCATACGCCTCGATCCGTCGAGGCCGAACTTATAAGCAAAGTTACAGCAAATCTAAAAAAGGCAGCGTCAAACGCAAAGGCGGATTACCCAAAGTTTATATCGGCGCTCTACGAAAATCGCCGCCTTTGGACAACGATGGCCGTCGACGTAGCAGACGACAACAATACTTTGCCTGCGCCACTTCGTGCTCAAATTTTCTATCTTGCTGAGTTCACTGAAATACACAGCTCAAAGATCATAAATCACGACGCAAGCGCGGATGTCCTAGTCGAGATTAACACATCGGTCCTTCGCGGCCTCAACAATGTTAAGGCCACGTGATGTCAGGGTTGGTATTGAAACTTAACCCAAACGAACGCGTCCTTGTAAACGGGGCCGTCATTGAAAATGGTGATCGCCGCAGCCGGTTGTCGATCCTCACACCCAATGCAAACATTCTAAGGCTTCGTGATGCAATTCGCCCTGACGAAGTCAACACGCCTGTGCGCCGTGTTTGTTATATCGCTCAACTTGCTTTGTCTGGTGACGCCACGCCAGAAGACGCAACATTTCAAATCTTGCGGGGCATCGAACAACTTAGTCAGGCTTTGCGTGATGATGACAGTCGCCTAATTTTGACATCTGCGACGGAATTCACTCAAGCAGGCGACTTCTATCGGGTGCTTAAGAGTTTACGTAGTCTGCTCCCCCGTGAAGCGCGCCTCATGACTGCGTCGGCAAAATAATGTTCCAGCCGGTTATTCCATTAGGCGGGTTTGCCGGGTGGCGTTTCCTTGAACGCACACTCGAGTCCCAGCAGACAGCTTTCGTCGAAAGCACCACGTTGGCGCGCGCGACCGATTACTTTCGTGAGAATATTAGTAAAGTGACGTCTGCGGCGGACCTC
The DNA here is from genome assembly GCA_913061335.1 of uncultured Loktanella sp. Lineage (GTDB taxonomy): Bacteria > Pseudomonadota > Alphaproteobacteria > Rhodobacterales > Rhodobacteraceae > Yoonia. Next base: position 6,300 of record CAJXTP010000041.1, on the reverse strand, counting down.
GTCGCAGATCGTCAACTTCTATCCGTGGCTCTCGGGGCATTCGGACTTGATGATGATATCGGTAATAAGTTCTTTATTCAAAAGATCCTTGAAGATGGTACGGCTTCTGACGAAGCGTTATCCAGCCGACTGGCCGATAAAAGCTACGCAGCATTAAGCGCTGCATTTGGCTTCGGCGACGAAGTTGGTTCGCGTACAGGGCTCACCGGCTTTGCTGACACAATGTTGGCGCGTTATGAAACTAAGCAGTTTGAAATTGCAGTTGGCGAACAAAATAATGACCTACGTTTGGCATTGGGGTTAGAAGAAAGCCTAAATGATGTTGCCGAACAAACGGAAAGTGAATCCGCTCAATGGTTCGTCATGATGGGCAGCCCCACATTGCGGAACGTCTTTGAAACAGCGCTTGGGTTACCAAAATCCCTAGCTTTGATTGATCTCGACCAACAGCTCACAGCTTTCCAAGATCGTGCGCAATCTGTGTTCGGAACAGATAAGATCGCCGACTTCACATCGCCCGACCAACGAGAAGAATTATTGCGCATGTTCCTTGTAAGATCGCAGGTAAACAACATTTCCACATTTTCGAGCGGAAACGTCGCCCTAACGCTTTTGCGATCGATGTAGAATATCCATTTACCGATCAATTCGGCTAACTCCTGCCAGTGATTGACGTAATTTTGCAAAATGGGCGAGCGCTCCGCGGCTGTCAATAATTCCCAAGAAATCGTTTAGCGCTGAAAAACAGGCAATTGCTTTGTCGGTATTCGGATCACTTCCTGCAACATAAAGACCTGACTGTATCATCAGCTTCGATCGGTCATACTCGCTTAGGGCGGCGCGCGCATGATGAATGAGATCATTTTCAACTTGTGATGCAGCGGCAGGTAGCGATCGTGAGACAGATCGCAAAATATCCACCGCAGGAAATCGGCCTTGTTCAGCGATTTGGCGGTCCAAAACGACGTGACCATCCAAAACGCCACGTAGCATATCAGCAACAGGCTCATCCATATCCGAGCCAGCAACAAGAACAGAAAAAACTGCGGTTATATCGCCTTGCCCATCGCCGCCTGGGCCTGCACGTTCACAGAGCCTCGCTATCGCCGGACCTGTTGAGGCAGGATAGCCACGCAAATTTGCAGGCTCGCCGCCAGCGACAACCAGTTCGCGGTGTGCTTCGCAAAACCGCGTAATTGAATCCACCAACAGCAAAACCTGTAGTCCCTGATTTCGGAAGTACTCTGCAACCGACATCGCGCTTGGCGCACAACGACGGCGGGTTTGCGGGGACTGATCAGAGGTTGCAGCAATCACCACTGTGCGCTTCATTCCAACTTCACCGATGGTATCACGTACAAATTGCTGCACTTCACGACCACGTTCCCCGACGAGGGCGACAATGATCACATCAACATCAATACCGTTCGCAAGATTACCCATAAGGGTCGATTTTCCAACTCCAGATCCCGCAAAAAGCCCTAACCGCTGCCCGCGAACAATGGGCAGTAGCGTGTTAAATACCGCCAACCCCGTTTCAAGCCGCACCCCAAATGAGCGGCGACCGTGCGCGGACGGCGCCGCAGCGTCCACCGGCATGGCAACAACCCCCGGTATCAATGCGCGCCCATCAAGCGGCGTTCCATCAGGATCGATGACGCGGCCAAGCCAAGAAGCGTCAGGCGAAAAACCCGGTGCACAAACGACACGCACGCGGTCACCGATTCCAACGCCTGCGCCACCTTGTTCTAGCAACACCACAGCGCCGTCCTTGTCCAACCGGACAACTTCGCCCGCTCTGCGACAGTCCCGAGATATTACTTCGGCGCGATCACCCAAACAAATTTCCATATCTAACCCGCCCACAACAATCATGTTGTTCGCGACCTTCTCGACTCGCCCAACGTCAAACCTAAGTTTTTGCGAGCGGATATGGTTTGTGGCGCATTCACTGAAATTTTGGCTCATTTTTGACCTGTCTTGGTTAACTACAACCTCTTCTTAAGGAATCACCCTTAATGCTTCATTGAAGTTGTTGAGGGAGAACCCCGAATGTATCAAAAATTAAGTGTTTTTCAAACCGCCGCGGCGATGGCCAAACATGCGGGCGCACGCCAAGCTGTGGTCGCACAAAACGTGGCAAACGCCGACACCCCGGGCTACCGCGCCCGAACGATTCCACCTTTCATGCAGGTGTTTGGTCAAACGGGATCTGCGGGAATGCGCACATCCCGCGCGGGCCATATTGGTGTTGCTCCAGCTGGATCAAGTAAACTGCAAAGCGTGATTTCAAATGCGGAGCCTTCGCCAAATGGGAACTCCGTCTCTATCGAAGAAGAGATGTTGAAATCGGTCGCGGTGTCACGTGAACATAGCAAATCGCTCGCCATATACCGTCACGCGATGACCGTGCTGCGCACGTCACTCGGCCGCTAGGGGGAAACAATGACAGACTTTAACGACGCCATGAAGGTAGCCACGAGCGGAATGAAGGCACAGGCCGCACGATTGCGCCACGTGTCCGAAAACATCGCCAACACAGACACCCCCGGGTACCGCCGCAAACTCGTGTCTTTTCGCACTGTCATGGATCAAGGGACGGTCGAAACTGGCAGGGTCAAACTAGATCGGACTGCGCTCGCTGAAATTTATGATCCGGCTCATCCGTTGGCCAATGCAAGCGGTCACTATGACGGGTCTAACGTCAAGCTATTGATAGAAATTGCCGACGCCCGTGAAGCGCAGCGCAGTTATGAAGCCAACCTCAAAATGTTCGATCAAGTGCGGCAAATGTCGACCGCACTGATGGACCTCCTCCGCAAGTAAATAAGGACAAACAAATGACTATCCACACCAACCTTGTCGCCCAGAATTACGCGGCCGGAAAAACGGCCACAGCCCCAGCCGAGGCGAGCGGCGGAAATGCATTTATGGGTGCAGCTCAGGATTTCTTGTCGACTATGCAGGCGTCTGAAAACACCGCGATGTCGGCCATGACAACCGGCGCCGATCCGCACTCACTGGTCCAAGCTTTGGCGCAAACTGAACTTGCTGTTCAGACGGCAGTGACGGTGCGTGACAAAGTCGTCGAGGCTTACCAAGAAATTCTACGTATGCCGATATAATGTCAGAGGCACTATTCTATGATGTCTTGCGGCAAGGGCTGTGGATAGGATTCCTCATATCAATCCCAATCCTGACAGTTGCTTTGGTAACTGGCCTTGCCGTCGGGCTTTTTCAGGCGCTGACGTCGGTACAGGAAATGACGCTGACTTTCGTCCCCAAACTCGCTGCGATCATCGGGGTTTTCTGGATCACGATGGCCTTTATGTCCGAAACACTTGTCGGTTTTTTTCAAACCACTCTCATTCCAATCATCGCTGGAGGATAACCATGGAAAACGCCACCTACGCTGGAATTACACGCCAAAACGGCCTTATGTCCGAAATGCGTACGATTGCGAATAATATCGCGAACGCATCAACGACGGGATTTAAGGCCGAGGAAGTCATGTTTTCTGAACACGTCAAACGGCTTGGTGGCGACAACGCTTCGTTGTCAATGGCCACAGCGAATGTGCGGCACACAGTGCAAGTCCAGGGCGGACTGTCTCAGACGGGTGGCACGTTCGATCTTGCCATTGAAGGAGACGGATTTTTTCTCGTTGAAACACCCGGCGGTCAGCGGCTCACGCGTTCAGGTGCATTCACGCCAAACGGCGACGGCGATCTCGTAACGATGGACGGCTATCCAGTTTTGGATGCGGGTGGCGCGCCCGTTTTCGTGCCCCAAGGCGCCGGCCCCATTGGTATCTCGCCGGACGGCACCATGAGCGCGGGTGGCCAACCCATTGGACAGATCGGTCTCGTGGTGCCAAATAATCCCGCCCAAATGATACGTGAAAGCGGTACTCTCTTTGACGCGCGCGACGGTTTCGACATCGCCCCAAATGGGCGGATGATGCAGGGCTTTCTCGAAGACTCGAACGTAAACCCGATTACGCAGATTGGCCGCATGATTGAAGTGCAGCGTGCATACGAGCTGGGCCAAACTTTCGCGGAAAAAGAAGACGAACGTATTCGCAGCGTAATTAAGGCCATTGGCCGTTAACCCAATAAAGGAGGACCGCCAATGCGCGCCCTGAAAATTGCAGCTGCTGGTATGACCGCACAACAAATGCGGGTCGAAGTTATTTCAAACAACCTCGCGAACATGAATACGACTGGGTACAACCCACGTCGCGCCGAATTCGCCGACCTTCACTATCAACAAGTCGCGCGACCCGGAACGATCAACGCCTCCGACGGCACCGTGTTACCAACAGGCATTCAGCTCGGCTTGGGTGTGCGCGCCAGCTCAGTTTCTGTGATGCTTGGCCAAGGTTCGTTGGCCCAAACCGGCGGTGATCTGGATCTTGCGATTGAGGGGCAAGGATACCTTGAGGTGACGTTACCCAACGGCAATGCCGCATACACCCGCGACGGCGGGCTAAAACGAACAGGAGACGGTTTGATCGTCACATCCGATGGTTTCCCCGTGGTCCCTGACATCACAATCCCGGCAGATGCTCGATCCATTTCAATCAACGCCGAAGGCGAAGTCTACGCCTATTTCACCGACCGTGTTCAACCGGAATTACTAGGACAATTTTCGCTAGCAGGGTTCACCAACCCCAAAGGCCTAGAAGCCATCGGGTCCAATATGTTTTTGGAAACACCCGCGTCAGGACCTTCCAACGTATCAACACCCGGTCAGGACGGCCTCGGTGTTCTGCGCCAAGGATACCTTGAAGACAGCACGGTCGATCCGGTTCGCGAAGTCAGCGACTTGATCGCAGCACAGCGTGGGTATGAACTGAATTCCAAAGTCATCACCGCTGCAGACCAGATGCTAGGATCAATGGTGCAAATTCGATGATTCGGATAGTTATCTTAATACTGTTAGGGTCGCCGGTTGCAGCCGAAACAATCGTCGCGGCACGAACGATTCCAGCACAAACGCTTATCGCACCCGACGATCTGCTCGTGCGAGATGTGACAATTGCAGGCGGTGAATCAGACCCTTTGCTTTTCGTAGGCATGGAATCGCGTGTCGCGCTTTATGCTGGGCGCCCAATACGCGTTGGTGACGTTGGCCTCCCGGCCGTTGTGGAACGCAATCAGATTATCCCGCTGATTTTTGTCCGCAATGGCTTAAAAATCTCGACCGAAGGGCGATCCCTTGCGCGCGCCGGACCTGGCGAAATGATCCGGATTATGAACCTGTCGTCGCGCTCTACTGTATCCGCTCGGATCGGTAAAGACGGCGCCGCGTATGTATCTCAGTAAGGAAAGCCAATGCGTTTGATTGCCCTCATATGTGTATTACTGGCCGCCGCGTGCTCTAGCACTCCAATCGGTCAAGTTCCGGAATTGACCCCACTTGCGTCGACCGCCGATAGAAATGCCATGGTTACCTATTCGTTGACCGATGAGATCGCGTTCGTCAATCTACCGCGATCCGCTCGCGCGTCACTATGGACGCGGGACCGCGCATCGCTTTTAGGTGATCGTCGGGCAATGCAACGCGGCGATATCTTGACCGTTGTCATTGAGATTGACGACAAAGCCGAGATTTCAAACTCTTCAGATAGGTCGCGGTCAGCGAGCCAACAAATGGCAGTTCCACAGCTTTTAGGCGTTCCACAACGCACCGACAACAGATTGCCTGAAGGCGCGTCTATGGCTGCTGCGGTTGAACTGAATTCCAAAAGCAACTCAGCAGGCGACGGGTCCGTGCGACGCAATGAAAAATTAACGTTGCGGGTTGCTGCGACGATCATGGATGTATTGCCGAACGGCGTTTTGTCCATTGCAGGTCAGCAAGAGGTACGCGTGAATTTTGAACTACGTGAATTGCTCGTGAGCGGGTTTGTGCGTCCCGCCGATGTGACACGACAAAATGAAATCACATACGACAAAATCGCGTCCGCCCGCATCTCATATGGCGGCCGTGGACAGATAACTGACATGCAACAACCGCGTTACGGTCAGCAGGCCCTCGAGGCTGTACTTCCTTTCTGATTTTACTCAAGGGCTCGAAAAATGAAAAAAATCCTACTGCCAGTCATTCTATTGCTACTCGGCGTCGGCGGAGGCGTCGGGGCAGGACTATTTCTTGCACCGCCGCCAGAAGAACTGACCGACCTCGCTGAAAATCCATGCGGAGATGTGGCCGAACACGTCGTCGCAGAAGTCGAAGAACAGAGTGAAAAAGAGGCTGTCTCTTATACACATCTCCGAGCCCACGAGACCTCTCTAC
>CAJXTP010000040.1 GCA_913061335.1 uncultured Loktanella sp. | reverse complement strand
CCTCTCTATTCGTCGGCAGCGTCAGATGTGTATAAGAGACAGCGATTTGACAATCTTCAGGTCATAAATTTTTCCGAAGACGACACCAGCGCACTGGCGAAACTGGCAAGTCGCTCGATGAAGATGCAGGTCAATATTCAGGACGGCGATGTGATGGTCAGTGTTGATGACAGCATCGTTTACGTCACCCCCGTCAAATGGAAAAGTGCTGAATAGGCATGGCAGATTTGGCATCTGCTTTGGATTTGCATGATGCTTTGTTTTGTCCTGCGATTTTGTCACCTGTGTCGGCCAAAACCCCAGTTGGTAAACTGCGTTATGGCGCGGTTAGGCGCGAACATTTCATGCGCTTTTGTGCCTGATTGTGCAACCAAAGCAAATTTGAGTTAAGCGATAAAAACGGGTAACGGGCGACATTTTGTCCGCATTGTGCTAAATTCCGAGTTCGACGTAATGCTAAGAATTACTGCGAACAAAAAGGAGGACACCCAATGGGAATTAGGACAACTGAAGGCCGAGGACGGCTTTATTCTTCGATCCTTGATACTGTCGGCAACACGCCGGCAATTCAAATCAATCGTCTCGCACCGGAACATGTTCAAGTTTATGTAAAGTTTGAGGCTTTTAACCCAGCTGGATCAGTGAAGGATCGCTTAGCGGTTAATATCATTGAGGCCGCTGAGCGCGATGGACGGCTGAAGCCCGGACAAACAATCGTTGAGGCAACGTCTGGTAATACGGGCATTGGTCTTGCGATGGTGTGTGCGGCAAAGGGATATCCGCTGGTTGTGACAATGGCCGATAGTTTCTCGGTTGAGAGGCGTCGATTGATGCGCTTTTTCGGAGCGAAAGTTGTTCTTACGCCGCGCGCCCTAAAAGGGTTTGGCATGTATAGCAAAGCCAAAGAACTGGCCGAAGAAAATGGCTGGTTTTTGGCCAGCCAATTTGAGACCGCAGACAACGCTGACATCCACGAGAGCACCACTGCACGTGAGATAATCGCGGACTTTGATGGCGAGCGGTTGGACTATTGGGTGACGGGTTATGGCACTGGAGGCACTGTTTCGGGCGTTGGTCGTGTGCTTCGTAAAAGCCGACCAGAAACCAAGATTATCCTTACCGAACCAGCAAATTCGGCAATTTTGGCGTCGGGATACATCAACACCCGAAACGAAACGCATCAGCCGACAGAAAGCCATCCGGCGTTTGAGCCTCATCCGATCCAAGGTTGGACACCGGACTTTGTCCCTTACGTTCTTCAAGAGGCAATTGATGGATCATACTATGACGAACTTATTCCAGTGAAAGGTCCTGACGGGATTTCATGGTCGCGGCGTCTTGCGGCCGAAGAAGGTATTTTTACCGGAATATCAGGCGGGTCAACGTTTGCGGTCGCGATGCAGATTGCTGAAACGGCGCCAAAGGGTTCGGTGATCCTTGTTATGTTGCCTGACACTGGCGAGCGTTATCTTTCAACGCCTCTATTTGAGGGTATTCCAGAAGAGATGACTGACGAGGAAACTGCGATTTCTCAGTCTACGCCGAGTGCGCAGATGGCGAACGCGTAAATGGTTTGATGTGAAGGTGGGCCGATTGCCTGCCCATCGTTCACATGTCTGACCCAGTTTGTCGCGTTTTTGGTTATGTGAAACTGCTTTGCATCCTCGGGGGCTTTCTGTGACTGTGATATCTGTCGCCATTCGCGACAATGACGCCAGTTCAGCCGATCACAGCACGCGCGAAGCTTTGTGGTTTTGGCCAATGCGAGAGTGAGCAATTTTATTATGCCAACTGACCAAAGCTTGATCTTAGGAATTTTCGCCACGTTGTTTGTATTGCTGGTTTGGGGACGCATCCGGTATGATCTTGTGGCTTTTGGCGCGCTTATCTTGGCATCCGTTTTAGGGCTGGTGCAAAAAGAGGACGTCTTTTCGGGGTTTGGCCATTCTGCCGTTGCGATCATCGCGCTGGTTCTTATCATTTCGCGCGGTCTCGTTGGGTCGGGTGCTATTGAAATACTTGCGATGCGATTGCTTGATTCTGACCGCCCCTTGCCGCTGCATATCGCTGTGATGGCTATCGTTGGCGCAGGCCTTTCGGCGGTGATCAACAACGTCGCCGCGCTTGCAATCCTGATGCCGCTTGATGTTGACACGGCGGCCAAGGCAAAACGTGCTGCGAGCAAGACGCTGATGCCGCTTTCGTTTGCCACAATTCTTGGTGGCATGGTCACGCTGATCGGCACGCCACCCAATATTGTTATTTCCGAATACCGCCAAGATGCGCTTGGCGCGCCGTTTGGTATGTTTGATTTTACCCCCGTCGGCCTGATTGTGGCCACTGTTGGTATTGCATTTGTATCGCTTTTCGGATGGCGGCTGCTGCCCAATCGGCAGGGCGCGCACGATCAAGATACTGTCTTGGAAACGGGGCGCTATATTGCTGAATTGCGCGTTGGTGATGACGTTCTTGATGATGGCAAAACGGTTGGTGTTCTTTACCCGCTGGCGGACGAGCACGATGTTCACATTCTGGGGCTTGTCCGGCGCGGCAAGCGGCTTGCGGGGTTTTCCGCGCGACAAGAGGTCCGTGCGGGCGACTTTCTTGTTGTTGAAGGTGATCCCAAATCCATCGAGGCCTTTATGGGGCAAAGTGGTTTTGACTTTTCCGGCTCAGAGAAACATGCGGGCAATGTGACATCGGGTGGGCTGACGTTAACTGAGGCAATTGTCCCTGAGGGATCGCGCATTGACGGGCGCACCGCGCGGAGCCTTCAACTGCTTTATCAGCATTCTGTCACGTTGCTTGGGGTGTCGCGCAATGGGCAGCAGTTTAAGGACCGTGTCCGCCTTTTGACGATCAAGCCGGGTGATGTGTTGCTGCTGCTTGGCGCGCCTGACAGAACGGCTCAGGCCGCGTCTTGGCTGGGTGTGCTGCCGCTGGGTGGGCGCGAAACCCCTGTTGTGCAGCGATCAAAGGCAGGGCTGTCGATTGGGATTTTTCTGGCAGCGATTGCCGCCGCAGTACTGGGTTGGACGTCATTGCCGGTTTCGCTGGCTGCAGCCGTCATTGCATTCGTTGCCGTCGGGTTGGTGTCGGGCCGCGAAGTTTACGCGTCAGTCGAATGGAAAGTTATCGTTCTTTTGGCGAGCCTCATTCCGTTGGCTGAGGCATTTGAAAACTTGGGCGGTGCCGAACTTATTGCCACACAAATACTAAGCGCGACGCAAGGATTTCCGACATGGGTGTCATTGCTTGCGCTGATGGTCGTGACCATGACGCTTTCGGATTTTCTGAACAATGTTGCGACAACATTGATTGCGGCACCTATCGCATTGGGATTGGCGACCGCCACTGCGACCAACCCAGATACGTGGCTTATGACGGTTGCAATCGCGGCATCCTGTGCATTTTTGACGCCGATTGGGCATAAGAACAACACGATCATCCTTGGGCCGGGCGGCTATCGGTTTGGCGATTATTGGCGTATTGGCTTGCCGCTTGAGATGCTGGTTCTTGCCGTTGGTTTGCCTGCCATATTGGTCGTTTGGCCGCTGTAAACCCATTGGTATTCTCAGGTTTTGCCGTTCAATTTTCAGCATCGTCGCAATAAATGCGGGTGCTGTGTTACACATTAAGGATCGCAACTTTTTGAGGAGATCGAGATGATGACCCCTGCAGAACGTACACAGCGACTTGGCCATTTAAAAGATGAGATGCTAAAACTGGAGGTACTGTTTGAGGAAACAGAACTTGCCTTTGGGGATCTGACTGACGAAGAAAAGCGGTCATTGAAAGGTCTGGCGAGCGTAATTGAATACCATGCCAGCAAATTGAAGAGCTAACGAGACCTGCGTGGCTTACAAATTGTTGATCGCCAAAATTTGAGAGATCGGCGCGTCATTTTGTGTTATAATGCCGAGTAGCGGAGGGCGACAAAATGAATTTTGTAACGATTTCGACTTGGCGCATGACGGGCGATACTGAGACGCTGGTACATGTGACTGATCTTATGCAGCGAAAATACTTCCCCGGGCTGCTTGCTTTGGGTGCGAAGCATTCGATGCTTGTGGATGCTGAATTGGACCGCTTTGCCATTGTGACCGTCTATCCGAGCCGCAAGGTGCGCGACGATGCTTTGGCACATATATCGGCGCTTCGCGGCGAAGGTGCCGAGGAGTTTGGTGCGGAGCTGATGGACTCTTATGCTGGAGATATGTTGGCGACGTCTGAAGGTTAGATCCTTGAGTTCTTAGTTGTCCGTCTTTGTAAGTCTAAAGCGCTGATGTGCCGTGCGTGCGAATAGGTCTTGCAGCTGTGGCCATCCGTTCGCCGCGCATTTCTATCGAGGCTACCTTAGTGAAAAAGTCATCAAGACCTTTCGACCCATCGATTTCCATCTCATTTTCCACCACCCCTTCATTTGCTCCAACTGGGTCAGTGATGATCCGAGTTTGCGGGGAACCGCGATCCGTGCGCATTCGTCCAAAGGTACCAAGTGTATTTTCTTGAGTAAACATTTGCGTCGTGCTCAACTCCAAGTCTGTCTTGGTTTGTTAACAAAAACCGGACGACATTTAGGAGCGCCAATATGCAAACCATCACTAAACTCCCTGCGACAGATTCAGCGCCGTCGACTGATGATCTGGACGGTTGGATCGTCACTGAAGGCAGCCCGCGCATGAAAACGTGGGTGTTACACACCTCGGCTGCAGGCGATATGATGTCCGGTATTTGGGAATGCACTGTCGGAAGCTATCATGCCACTTATACCGCCTATGAATATGTGGTGCTAATTGCTGGCCGCATCACCATCACCCCTGATGGAGGAACGCCGGTGACCGTGCGGGCAGGGGATTCGTTTGTGGTGGAACCGACATTCAAGGGCACTTGGCAGATCGAGGAAAATGTCCGCAAACATTTTGACTTTCGACTGAAATAAACTTTGTCAGGGTGTTGTTGAAGATCTATCTCTGAAAGCGCTCAAGTTACAGTCGCCCGACGCTATTGTTCAGAGCAGCGTGACTGCCCAAAGCCTAATGGTGACCGGCATTTCCAAATGCATTGCAGGGCACATGCCAAAAATAGGCAATGAAGTGACGGTGTGGGCGACCACTGACGCGCTGCAATAGGCCAGTGTCAAACGGGGCCTCGAAACCCAGATAGTTTGGCGTTCTAACATTGAGACATTGCTTGATCAATTTACCGTGCAATGCGCAGAAGAGTTTCGCCCAATGCTCTTCAATATGATGCGCAATGTGCGAAATCGATCATACGGTTTGGATGGACGAAGACAAATGTAATTCTGCGTCGAGGTGGATCAAAAGCTCTTTTGCACGCCTGTTCGATTTTATGGAAGATATTGAGGAAATAGAACGAAAAGATGAAGCGTTTTCAGGATTCCATAATGATCGAATTCAGACAGATGTAAAAGCGTCGCCGATGAAGAGTGAGTCCCAAGAACACGGTTTGGACCGCGGCCCTAGCGATCTGTCGTCGCGTTCCCCTGCAATTGATTAAAAGTCCATTTTGCGTTTGCAAACGCTGGAATTCACCGGAATTGGGTGAAATTGTTTCGACATCCTAGCCATGTCCACTGCCATCTGATTACACCGCCCACAATAAGGGTGGTGTACGTCAAAAACGCCAATCTGTTTTAGCCGTCTTGGCGAACTGCCGCCACAATCTGTTCCATTTGCGCGAACGGAACGTAGCCCCGCAGCATTTGATCTTGGACGACAAATGTTGGTGTGCCGGTGATTTGCATCGCTTGCCCCAACAAACGGGTGTCATTGATGATTTGGGCGACTTCGCGGCCGCCCATTTCAACGGTGATGGCAGCCACATCCAGATCAAGGCTCTCGGCCAATCGGTCGAGGTTGTTTTTGGTCACATCGCCGCGAAATTCCATCAACGTGTCGTGAACGTCTTTGTAAGCTTCATCGCCAGCCACGATTTTAACTGCGATTGCGAATTGCGACGCGAGCGTGGAGGCTTCGCCTAAGATCGGGAATTCTTTCACGATATACCGGATGTTTCCGTCGCCTGCGATCAGGGCCGCCACTTCGGGGAATGCTTTTTTGCAGAACCCACAACGGTAGTCCATGAATTCCACGATGGTGATGTCCCCGTCGGGGTTGCCGCCTACATATGAATACCCATCGTTGAACAACTGGTCTGCAAAGTTACGTGCCAAATCGACATCATTATCCACTTTGGCCGTTTGTTCGCGCTGTTCCAACACGCCAATGGCTTCCATTAACACTTCGGGGTTTTCCAGCAAATAGCTGCGGATTTCTGCACGAAATGCTGCACGTTCACTGTCCGTCATTGCATCAAGCTCAAGGGCCGCGGATTGCGTTGCGATCAAAAGACCAAGGGCGAGGGTTATGAATTTTAGCATCATGTCATTCCTTACATTTTCAACATAGCAAAGATCACATCTATACCAGCCTGCCAAGTTGCTATGTTGACGCCCGCTGTTGGTGTGGGCACAACGTTTGGAAAACCATAAGAGGTGAGCCATGCGACATTCAACCCGAGGTGACGTTGATCCCTTTATTGTGATGGACGTCATGGAGGCCGCCCGCCGCGCCGAGGATGCAGGCCGTCACATCATTCACATGGAGGTCGGTCAGCCGGGGACGGGGGCGCCGCGCGGTGCGCGCACTGTTTTGGCCGCACAATTGGACGACCCGCTTGGCTATACTGTTGGTCTTGGCTTGCCTGCGTTGCGTGCCCGCATCGCGCAGCATTACATGGATGTTTACGGTGTCGCGCTGGACGCTGAGCGCGTGGTGATCACTGCCGGTGCCTCGGGTGCGTTTCTGCTCGCGTTTTCCGCGTTGTTTGACAATGACGCCCGCGTTGGCTTGGGCTTGCCGTGTTATCCGTCGTACCGCCAGATCTTAAAGGCCGTTGGATTGAAAGCGGTCGAGATGCCGACGACTCCTGCGGGCCGCTATCAGCCGCAGCCTGCTGATGTTGAAGGTCACGCGCTGGATGGTTTGATCGTCGCGTCCCCTGCAAACCCGACGGGAACGATGTTGGATATGGTCGCGTTGCAAGCTTTGGCTGATGCCTGTGTTGCCCGCGACGCGGCGTTTATCTCGGACGAGATTTACCACGGGATTTCGTATGACAAAGATGCCGTAACGGCGTTGCAGGTCACTGATGATGTTTATGTCATCAATTCGTTTTCCAAATATTTTTCCATGACTGGCTGGCGCGTTGGCTGGATGGTCGTCCCTGCCGATCATGTTCGCCGTGTGGAACGTTTGGCGCAGAATATGTTTATTTGCCCGTCACATGCGTCGCAAGTTTTGGCGTTGGCGGCCTTTGATTGCAAAGCCGAGTTGGACAGTCACTTGGATGTTTATGCCGCCAATCGCGATCTGTTGATGGACGGTTTGGCCGCTGCTGGTTTGTCGAAATATGCCCCGCCGGACGGCGCGTTTTATGTCTATGTTGATGTGTCCGATTACACCGATGACGCCCGTGCGTTTGCGGCCCAGATTTTGGATCAAGCGGGTGTTGCCGTCACGCCAGGGCTGGATTTTGACCCTGTTGAGGGTCATAAATGGCTACGCTTGTCATATGCCCGCGCAACCGTTGACATTGCCGAGGGTGTCGCCCGTTTGCAGGCGTTTATGAAGGATCGCATTTGATGTTTCGATTGATCGCCTTGTGTTTGATGTTGGCGTCGCCAGTTGTTGCCCAAGGATTTTCGGCGTTGGCCCGTGTCGACGTCGCCCAAAGCCAGTTGCGTGATGACGGCGATGGCTTGGTGTTGGATTTGCATCTGAGCCTTGCTGTGCCGTACCGCGTATTCACATTGGATGATCCGCGCCGCGTCGTGCTGGATTTTCGCGAGGTTGATTGGCGCGGCGCGAGCCGTGCGGCGCTGCTGAACGCCGACAATGCGTCCGATTTGCGGTTTGGTCCGTTGCGCCCCGGTTGGTCGCGCATGGTGATTGATCTGGCGGCCCCGATGGTTGTCACCGAGGCGGGCATGCAGGTTGATACCAATACGGGGCTGGCGCAGTTGCATCTGGTATTGGCGCCTGCGTCGGCGGAAGGCTTTGCAGACCGTGCAGGTGCGCCTGTTGATCAAGGCTGGGCTGATTTGGTGGTCAGTGACCCGACTCAAGCGGCCCCAGTGCTAAAAGGCGGTCCGTTGGTCGTGGCGATCGATGCCGGTCATGGTGGCATTGATCCGGGTGCGCAGCGCGCGGGTGTGAGCGAAGCTGATGTGATGTTAGCGCTGGCATTTGATGTCGCCGAGGCCATCAATCGCACAGGCAGTATGCGCGCTGTTTTGATCCGTGACGCCGATTTCTTTGTCCCACTAGAAGACCGTATGACCCGTGCGCGCAGCGCTGGTGCGGATGCGTTTATTTCGCTGCATGCGGATGCATTGGAAGAGGGCGGTGCGCGCGGTGCTTCGATTTATACTTTGGCCGCAGAGGCCGTGGACAGCGCATCGACCCGTATGGCCGAACGCCATGAACGTGGTGATCTGCTTGCTGGGTTGGATTTGTCGGGTCAAGACGACCGTGTTGCGGGCGTGCTGATGGATCTGGCCCGACTTGAAACCGGACCATCTGGCGTCAGATTAGCGGATGCGCTGGTGCGCGGTATGGGGCGCGCAGGCGTGCGCATGAATAGCCGTCCGCGTCGCGTAGGGAAGCTTGCGGTGCTGAACGCGCCCGACTTTGCCAGTGTGTTAATCGAGGTTGGATTTCTGTCATCTGATGTTGACCGCGCGGCGCTGACGTCGCCTGATGGCCGTGCCGCCATAGCTGTCGGTATTGCTGCTGGATTGACCGCTTGGGCCGATGCAGAGGCCGCGCACGCGCCTTTGATCCGTCAGTAGCCGCCAGCTTGCGCAAATGTGTTTGATCGTGGGCAATAACGCGCCCGAAATGGTGCCATGCGGCTTTGACCATCGGTGACGTTCGGCTTATAAGCACCACTGTATCTATAGGGGTTCGCAGCATTGCTACGCTTTATTTTGTCATTCTTTGGCGGCATTTTTTCGATGTTGACGCTGGGCCTCGCGATGATGGCCCTGACCATTGGCGCCGTGTTCCATATGTATGGCCGCGATTTGCCGTCCTACGAAGTGCTGTCGCGCTATACGCCTAAGACCATCAGCCGGATTTATTCGTCTGAGGGCAATATTATTGATGAATTCGCAACCGAGCGTCGTCTGTTCACGCCAGCCGAGGAAATCCCTGATCTTGTGAAGCAGGCGTTTATTTCTGCGGAAGACAAAAATTTTTACACCCATGATGGATATGATTTGCGCGGGATGGCTGCGGCGTTTCTTGATGCGGTGCAATCGCGCGGCAAGGACTTGCGTGGTGCGTCCACGATCACCCAGCAGGTCACCAAGAATTTCCTGTTGGATGGGTCCCGCACCGCAGAGCGTAAAATCCGCGAACTGATCCTTGCCCCGCGTCTTGAGGCGTCATTGGGCAAAGAGGGCGTTTTGGAGCTGTATCTTAACGAGATCGACCTTGGTGTCCGGTCGTTTGGTGTCACGGCTGCGGCGCAAAGTTACTTCAACAAGCCGTTGTCTGATTTATCCCCAGCGGAGGCCGCGTTTTTGGCGGTTCATCCCAAGGCCCCATATAGTTATCATCCTGTGAAAAACCGCGATGCCGCGATGGCGCGCCGAGATTTCATTCTGCGCGAGATGTTTGAAAACGGGTATATCGATCAGGCCGCCTATGATGTGGCCAAAGCTGATACGCTTTTGACGGTTCAGAACGGTGATTTTGAATCTTACCGGACACAGCGCCCGACGCGCGATTATTTTACTGATCAAATCCGACGTCAGTTGAGCGAAGAATTTGGCGAAGACGAGTTCTTTAATGGCGGCTTGTCTATCCGTGCGACGATTGACCCTGAAATGCAGATTGAAGCGGCGCATGCATTGCAGCAGGCGCTGGAAGATTACGACCGCCGCGTCGGTGAATGGCGCGGGACCGGTAAAACCATTGAGGTGGCAGCCCTTACCGATGAGGCCGCTTGGCGTGCCGCCTTGGGCAGTGTTGTTGTTGCCCGCGACGTGACCTTGGGAAGTCGTTGGTTTCCTGCTGTCGTTCTGGAAATAGCTGAAAACCAGCTTCGCATTGGCATTGAGGGCGTTGATATCACCGAGGCTGAGCCTCAGGTTATCGCCCGCGAAGACATCAAGTGGATTAGCGGAAATTTTGGGGACAACTTCACACTGGGTGACGTTGTACACGTGCGCCGCATGGCTGCGGACGGTGATGATGCCGCTGTTGGTTGGACATTGCGTCAGATACCAGAAGTGCAGGGCGGCTTTATGGCGATGGACGTCAACACTGGTCGTGTGATCGCGATGCAGGGTGGGTTTTCATACCAGAATTCGGTGTTCAACCGTGCCACCCAAGCCCAGCGACAGCCGGGATCTGCGTTTAAGCCATTCGTTTATGCCGCCGCCTTGGATAGTGGGTATTCCCCCGCCACGATCGTGGTCGATAGCCCGATTGAGATTAACACCCCGCAAGGTATTTGGCGTCCTAAAAACTCGTCCAATCAGTTTTATGGCCCAACCCCTTTGCGCACAGGGATCGAGCAATCGCGTAACCTGATGACTGTGCGTTTGGCCCAAGAGATTGGGATTGATACTGTTGCGCTTTATGCCGAGAAATTCGGGGTTTATGACAGTATGAACCGCGTTTTGGCCGCTGCGTTGGGCTCTGATGAGACCACGTTGTTCAAGGTCGTGTCCGCCTATGCCATGTTCGCCAATGGTGGGGAGCGCGTGGAGCCGACGTTGGTTGACCGCGTTCAAGACCGTTACGGCAGAACCGTATTTCGCCACGATCAGCGCACGTGTGATGACTGTGGTGACTTGAACTTACCCGAAGGCCAAGCCCCGAGCATCCAGTCAAATCGCCAACGCGTGATGAATGAAATCACCGCGTATCAATTGACGTCGATGATGCAAGGCGTTGTACAGCGCGGATCAGCAAGCCGGACCGTGAATTTGCCCGTGCCTATTGCGGGTAAAACAGGCACCACAAACGACGCCAAGGACGTTTGGTTTGTCGGGTTTTCAAGCAACATCGTTGCAGGCTGTTATATCGGTTTTGACAATCCGCGGTCGCTTGGGCGTGGTGCGTTTGGCGGCTCGCTGTGTGGTCCTGTTTTCAACACGTTCATGACTGAGGCCATTCAAAAATATGGCGGTGGCAAGTTTAACGTGCCCGAAGACTGTCAGTTCATTAAGATTGACCGCTTTAACGGCGCCCGTTTGCCTGACACAGCCACCGGCCCCAACATCGTTGCTGAATGTTTCCGCCCCGGCGAAGAGCCTATCTTTGGTATGACCTTTGATGGCGGTTTTGGCATCGCTGATGATTTGCCAATATTTGATGAGGTCCCGCTTACGTCCCGCGAGGTTACCACGTCGAGCGGCGGCACGGCCAAAGTTGGCCCCAAGGCGACGTTTGGGTCGTTGTCTTCGGGTGGTCTTTACTAAGCGTGCTTGCTATGACCGCACAAACACATTCCAGATAGGTGCCAGATGCGCGCAGAGACCCAGAACACCGTGGATGCGATTGAAAAATCGCTTGGCTTGTTGGCCCAGCGTTTGGACTATGAGACGGCTCCTTACCGGTTAGAAGAATTCAATGCCCGCGTTGAGGATCCGACATTGTGGGATGATCCTGATGCCGCCCAAAAGCTAATGCGCAATCGTCAGATGTTGGTTGATGCTGTGGCGATTTATGAAGGTATCCGTCAAGATTTGGCAGATAACCTTGAGCTGATCGAGATGGGCGAAATGGAAGACGACGCAGAAGTCGTGTCCGAGGCCGAGGCCGCGCTGACGTCCCTTGGTGTGTTTGCCGCCCAAAAAGAGCTGGAGGCATTGCTGGACGGCGAGGCTGATGGCAATGATACATTCCTCGAGATTAACTCTGGTGCTGGTGGCACTGAATCGTGTGATTGGGCCAATATGCTAGCCCGCATGTACGTCCGCTGGGCCGAGAAAAAGGGCTATAAGGTTGAATTGCAGTCTGAAACGCCGGGCGAAGAAGCTGGGATTAAATCGGCGTCTTATAAGATCACGGGTCAGAATGCCTATGGCTGGTTGAAGTCTGAATCCGGTGTGCACCGTTTGGTCCGCATCAGCCCGTTTGACAGTGCCGCCAAGCGTCACACATCGTTTACGTCGATCAAAGTTTATCCGGTTGTTGACGATGACATCGATATTCAGGTCGAGGCAAAGGACATCCGTCTTGATACGTATCGTTCATCGGGTGCCGGTGGTCAGCACGTCAACACGACTGACAGTGCGGTCCGAATTACCCACTTTCCAACAGGTATTGTTGTGACCAGTTCTGAGAAATCCCAGCACCAGAACCGCGATATCGCCATGAAGGCGCTGAAGTCGCGGCTTTATCAGATTGAGCTGGATAAGCGGTCACTGGTCGTTAACGAAGTCCATGAAAATGCAGGCGATGCGGGCTGGGGCAACCAGATCCGCAGTTACGTGTTGCAGCCCTATCAGATGGTCAAAGATCTGCGCACCAACCACGAGACGTCCGATACTAAGGGTGTGCTGGATGGCGACTTGGATGGCTTTATGGCGGCCACGCTTGCGATGGCTGTGTCGGGTAAATCTCGCGCGGATGCCCAAGGCGAATAAGTCGATAGGGAAACCACTTTCGTTCGTCAGGAATGTTGCACGCTGAAATCGCGCGAGACTGTGGGCAGACTTTTGTGAAATTTTGAGTGCTTTGAAGATAGACGCATCAATTTCTTGATAAGACACGAAAAAGGGCGGAACAGGTTGCCCTGTCCGCCCTTTTCAAATTCTATAACCTAAAAGCTTAGGCTTTTGGTTCGCCAATTGGCATTTTGGCTTTGCCGCCAGCGCCGGTTGTCAGCGGATCGTCTTGACGCTGCACGGAACCTTCAAAGTGCGCACCGGATTCGATTGCGATTGTCTTGTGGATGATGTCACCCTCAACACGCGCAGTCGATGTCAGGCGGACCTTCAGGCCACGCACACGGCCAATGACGCGGCCGTTGACCACAACGTCGTCTGCTATGATT
Organism: uncultured Loktanella sp.; assembly: GCA_913061335.1. Taxonomy (GTDB): domain Bacteria; phylum Pseudomonadota; class Alphaproteobacteria; order Rhodobacterales; family Rhodobacteraceae; genus Yoonia. The sequence goes on along the minus strand of CAJXTP010000040.1, from coordinate 3,513 downwards.
TCACCTTTAACAGTGGCGCCTTCGCTGACTGTCAGCAGGTGCGCACGGATGTCGCCTTCAACCTGACCTTCGATCTGGATGTCGCCAGTCGTTTTCAGGTTGCCTGTGACCAACAAGTCAGAGGACAGCACGGATGGTGCTGGCTTTGCCTTGGGTGCAGCGGCTTTGAAATCAGGCGCAGGCGCGCTTGTTTTCGCAGGCATCGCAGGTGCGGTTGCTTTTTCGTCGGCCTTTGGGCCGGGCTCATTGATTTTTGATTTAGAAAACATCTTGTCCAGCTCTTATGTAAATCATGGGGTTAACAGGCGCGCCACCGACGCGGACTTCATAATGCAAATGCGGTCCTGTGGACCGACCTGAATTGCCCATATCACCAATTCGCTGTCCACGCGAGACCCTTTGACCAACTGAAATCTTAATAGAGTTCAAATGGGCGTAACGTGTCTCGATGCCAAATTCGTGTTGGATTTTAATCAGGCGGCCGTAACCGGACGACCAACCGGCGTGCACAACCACACCGTCTGCCGTTGCATAGATCGGGGTGCCGATTGGGCCGGCAAAGTCGGTACCAGCGTGAAGACGGCCCCAGCGCTGGCCAAAGCCAGAGGTAAAGCGGTAGTTGGATTTCACTGGAATATCGAATGGCGCGCGTTCTGCCGCGATCCGGTAAAGATTAATCCGGTCCATCCGGTCGAGGATGCCGTTTGCGCGGGCTGCATCAGGATCAGGCGCGCCGCCCTTGGTCGAGAACGACAGCGGTGCCAGCGGGCCGCCGGTGCCGGAGTATCCGCGACGTACGGCAGACAAAAGGCTATCTGGGTTCAAACCTGCTTGGCGGAACATTTTATCAAGCGGTTCAACAGAGACGAGCATCGCTTCTTCGAGCTGACGGAAAATTTCATCGTTCTTTTCTTCTAGTAGTCTGAGGCGCAGTTCCATCTCGGCGGCATGGTCCAGCGCAAATGCGGCGTCTGCGGCGATCATGTCCCGTTCGGCGGCAGTATCCGCCAAGGCGCTGGCAAGCAGATCAACTGTGCCGCTTGCCTCTTGGGACAGCGCGGTCGCGGCGGCACCTGCGCCATCGGCAGACAGTGCGGCGACTTGATCGCGCGCCGTTTCGCGGTCTTTCATAGTGTTGCGTAACGTCGACTGCACGACTTCGAGCCCTGTTTCCAGTTCGCGGCGCTTGTCTTCTGTCGATAAAAGTTCGGTCTGCATAATCGAAATTTGATCGAGCGCTGAGGTGAACCGACGCTGCGCTGCGACGGCCTCTTCTGCGCGAACATCCCGTTCGGCTGACAAGGAATTCAGTCGATCTTCATAAATCATTTGGTCCCGCACGGCCTGTGCGCGGAAATTTCCGGCGCCAATGCTGTCCATCAACAAGATAGCCGTCGCGATAATCGTCCAGCCCACAACGATGATGCCACCGGTCCACGCCACAAGCTGGGTTTCTGATGTAAGCCGGATGAACCGTGTCTCAACGCCTGAGCGAAGAAAAAGCCGTTTCTCAGGGAAACGGCCTTCAAGCCAAGCGTGAACGTGTGCTGTCAATCGTGATCGCAAAGTGTCGTCCTTGTCCCGTCCCGTTTCACGGTTGGCTCCCACACCAATGAACCCGCCCAACCGTGTTAGACAGCCTGAGCCAATCCCGCAAGATTTTTGAACGGATGATTCGTTATTTTTTGATGAATAGCCGCTACTTAGGCGCGTTTATGCCGATGATTGTGGTTAACTTTCGGGTTTGCCGCCAGCCAGTGGCCAATAGAAGTCGGGCGGTATCCCGGCCTCGGCCCGCTTTTCTTCGTTAAACGGTGGTTTCAGGTTGGCATGAAAGTAGGTTCTTACGAGGTCATGGAACACGCCTGTGGGGTCCAAGTCATGCCGTCCGCACAGGAAATGGAACCACTTTGAGCCGTAGGCCACATGGTGCACCTCTTCGGCGTAGATCACGTTGAGTGCCTCGATAGCTTGGGTGTCTTTGGCTTGCTGGAAAATCTTGATCATGCCGGGTGTCACATCAAGCCCGCGCGCCTCTAAAACCATCGGCACCACGGCAAGTCGTCCCATAAAGTCTGTGGCCGTATCAGAGGCTGCGCGCCACATGCCAGCATGCGCATCAAGCGCGCCGTAGTGGCTGCCATGTGCTTCAAGACAGTCGCACATCAGGTTGAAATGTTTGGATTCTTCGTCGGCCGCTTTGACCCAATCATCAAAGAACCCGATGGGCATTGGTGTGTCGGTGAACCGCGCGATGATGTCCCAATGCAGGTCAACTGCGTTCAGCTCGATATGGGCCACCGCATGTAGCAACGCGATCCGCCCCTGCGGCGATCCGGGTTTGCGGCGCGGCACATCGCGTGGGTTCAAAAGCGCCGGTTTGTCGGGGCGCGCGGGCATGTCAGGTGGCGTCGCTTGGCCGATTTCGGGTGTTTCACCTGCGTCGCGGGCAGCCTTCCATTGGGCCGCATAGGTGCGCGACACCGTGGTTTTGGCCCGCCCGTCTGCCGTGTTCAGCACATCAACCGCCATTTGCGCCAGTGGTTTCATGCCACGGTCGTTTCTTTTACGGCGGCAAGCACTGCATCGACGTGACCCGGGACTTTTACTTTGCGCCAAATGTGGCTGATTGTCCCGTCCGCGCCGATCAAAAATGTTGCCCGCTCAATTCCCATGTAAGTTTTCCCGTACATCGATTTTTCGCCCCACGTGCCATAGCGTTCGCAGACATCGCCGTCTTCATCAGACAAAAGCGCGATGCCGAGTTCGTATTTCGCGACGAATTTATCATGCTTTTTGACCGGATCTTTGGACACACCCAATACGACCGCGCCAGCGGCTGCAAATTCAGTCGCCATTTCGGTAAAGCCGATTGCTTCGGTAGTGCAGCCGGGTGTGTCGTCTTTTGGGTAGAAGTAGAGCACGACTTTTTGACCGGCAAAATCGGACAGAGACACGGAGGTTCCGCCGTCTCGGGGCAGCGTAATTTCGGGGGCTTTGTCGCCTGTGGCCAAATCGGTCATGGAAATTCTCCTGATTGCACTGCATTGGTGGTTTCGTTTTAGCTCAACACGGGCAAAGATAAAGGCCCAAGCAAATTAGAGTGAAGATGCAAGACGAGTCACCGCCAGAGATGAGCCGCCGCCGTAGCCCTTGGGGGGTGCTGCGCGTTGTCGCGCTGTTGTTTGCATTGCCCATTGTGTTTGCGGGCGTTGTTGGTGTGATGCTGATCAACACCGATGTGCACGCGCCTGAATGGGTGAAGTCCCGCATTGAAGGCCGCGCCGCCGCCTTGATGCAGGGTGGCACCTTGGAATTTGGTCAGATTTTTGTGAACATCGGCAAGGATTTGCATCCTCGGGTTCGCTTGTTTGATACGCGGATCAACGATGCCAATGGCATTCAAATTGCCCGTATTCCATCGGTAACAGGCCTTATGTCCCCGCGTGGCCTGTTGTTTCAGGGGGACGTGTTGATGCAGGACGTTGCGCTGCATGGCGCACAGATTAATTT
>CAJXTP010000039.1 GCA_913061335.1 uncultured Loktanella sp. | reverse complement strand
AGAGAGGTCTCGTGGGCTCGGAGATGTGTATAAGAGACAGGCATTCGCACAAGCCGACTGCACATAAAAAAACCGCCGCACATCCGGGACAGGATGGCGGCGGTGAGGTTTGCGATTTCAGCATCCAATCCAAAATTCCATAAGGGGAGAGGCAAATCCCCGACTTGTGGATGGGACAGGCAAGTCATCAAATTGCATAGGTGGGACAAGGCAATATGACGGACCGGACGCTGTGATCGCGAGGCAGGTCAGACCATCCCGGGCAAGGACAGACCGACAAAAAGCATCACAAGCAAGGCGGCAGCGCCAATGGCATCGGCAATGATCGTGCCGCTTGAACGGACGATCGCGGTTTTGATGTCTTTGGCCATTTTTTGCTCCCTCAGTGTTTGGTTCTCTTTGTTGCCCCTTTGTTCCCACATGGTTAACGTTGTGTAAAGAACTAAATGAGAACAAAAGCGAACAAAAATACTAACCTACTGATATCAAACGAATAGCTTTATCTTGCTCCATTAACCAAAGCGCGGTTCTAACGGCCTCGCCCCGTGAGGTTTCCAGCTTTTGGTCATCGTTCAGCAATTTTCGTGCATCGGTTTGGGCTACTTGCATCAACGACGCTTGCCGTTCCAGATCTGCAATGCGAAACCTTGGTACACCAGATTGCGCGGTGCCAATCACATCGCCTGCGCCGCGCATCGCGAGGTCTTCTTCGGAAATTTTGAAACCATCTTCTGTTTCGCGTAAAATCTCGAGTCGACGGCGGCCTGTTTCAGTTAAGGGGTCTTGGAACAACAAAAGGCAAGTTGATGCGGCAGACCCACGTCCAACCCTGCCCCGCAATTGGTGCAGCTGCGCCAATCCGAATGTTTCAGCGCGCTCGATCACCATAATCGATGCATTGGGGACGTTAACGCCGACCTCGATCACGGTTGTTGCAACAAGGACTTTGGTCTTGCCTGATACAAATCGCGCCATTGCGGCGTCTTTGTCGGCTGATGGCATTTGTCCATGTACAAGTCCAACGACGCTCTCGCCCAATGTGGCGCGCAGTCGTTTAAATCTCTCTTCGGCGGCGGTCATGTCAAGGAATTCGCTTTCTTCGACCAACGGACACACCCAATACGCCTGCCGACCATCAGCCACGGCCCGCCGCAGTTTGTCGACGACTTCATCGATGCGGTTTGTTGACACCAATGCTGTTTGGACGGGCATGCGACCGGGTGGTTTTTCATCCAAAACCGACACATCCATGTCGCCATATTGGGCCAATGCCAATGACCGCGGGATTGGTGTTGCAGTCATCACCAGTACGTCAACGGCTTGTCCTTTTGCACCCAGCTCCATCCGTTGCGCGACGCCAAAGCGGTGTTGTTCGTCGATGATCGCCAACCGTAAATCTGCGAAATCGACACCCTTCTGGAAAACGGCATGTGTGCCGACAAGTATCTGAATATCACCCGCTGCAAGCCGCGCCAGTTTTGCCGCGCGGTCTGCACCTTTATCGCGACCTGTCAGAATTTCAAGATTGACGCCTGCGGAGGTTGCCAATGGTTGCAGACCTTCCAAATGCTGTCGCGCCAAAATCTCAGTCGGGGCCATCATGACGCCCTGCCCGCCTGCCTCTACCACAGCCAGCAAAGCCATCAACGCCACGAGCGTTTTACCCGACCCAACGTCGCCTTGAAGTAATCGGTTCATTCGCATTGGCGCAGCAAGATCGGCGGAGATCTCGGTCACCGCTCGCGTTTGTGCGCCTGTGGATTTATATGGCAATCCTGCAAGTACCTTATTTTGCAGGATATTAGTTGGTTTCGAACTGCGCCCCTTGCCGCGACGCGCAACAGCGCGGGCGAGTGCCAACGTCACCTGATGGGCAAACAATTCGTCGTAGGCCAAACGTTCCCGGGCAACAGCATGCATCGACAAATCTGATGTCGCCTCGGGTGTGTGCGCATCGCGCATGGCCTGCAACCATGTGGGCCAGCCATGTTGCGTCACAAGGCTCGGGTCGATCCATTCAGCCAGATCAGGTGCCAAACCCAGTGATGCGCGGGTCCCTTTCCACATAAGTTTTTGGGTGATGCCGGCATGAAGCGGATAAACTGGTTCGAATGTGGGAATTTGCGCGGCGTCTTCAATGCGCAACATATGATCGGGGTGAACCATCTGTGCGACGTTGTCGAATACCTCAATTTTTCCAGACACGATGCGACGCTGCCCTGTGGGAAGCTGTTTGGACAAGTAATCTCCACGTGCATGGAAAAATACGAGCTGAAATGTCGTCTCGGCGTCGGTGACATGAATGCGGTATGGGCGGCCACGGGTCCGCGGCGGAAAGTGCTCTCCGATGGTGACTTCCACGGTCACAACTGCGGGTGCGACAACATCACGGATCGTTGCGCGTTGACCGCGGTCCACACCCGAAAGCGGTAACGTCATTAGCAGATCACGCGGCTTTGTTATCCCTACAGATTCGAGGGTCAGCGCCGTTTTTGGTCCTATTCCATCCAAGCTGGTCATGGCAGAAAACAGCGGGAATAGTTTTTCCGGACGGCCCGTCATAGCCCGTCAATCAGGACAAGCCACGCATCTTCGTCAATGGTCTCGATGCCCAAACTTATGGCTTTTGTCGCCTTTGATCCGGCACCTGGGCCAGCAATCAACAAATCCGTCTTGGCACTAATTGATCCCGATACTTTTGCACCTAAAGCCTCCGCCCGGGCCTTTGCCTCGGCGCGGCTCATCCGGTCCATTGTTCCCGTAAACACCACGACCTTCCCAGCAACCGGACTGTCAGTATTTTCGATCTGTACGGCATCTTGGACATTAAGATGGGCAACCAAACGGTCAATAGACTCCCGCTCTGCTTCATTGTGAAATGCCGTGATCAATGAAGTTGCCATTACGGCACCAACGCCATCGATACTCAGCAACGCATCCCATTGCGGCCCTTGACCAATACAGGCAGACGTCAACGCAAGCTCTAGCGCCGCCCAACTGCTGTAATGTCCGGCGATCAGCCCCGCGCTTGCGTCACCGACGTGGCGAATTCCAAGCGCGAAAAGTAGCCGCCGCAATGAGATTAGGCGCTTATCTTCTATCGCAGAGAATAGTTTCTCAGCGCTTTTTTTGCCCCAGCCTTCGCGGTTTTCAAGCTGCTGAAGCCCAGTGCCAAAACGGTACTTTAGTGTAAAAATATCCGCTGGTGTGCTGATCCACCCATCGGAATAAAACTGTTCGACCTGCTTTGCACCCAATCCGTCGATATCAAATGCAGCACGTCCGACGAAGTGTTTTAACCTTTCGGTTGCCTGTGCAGGACAGATTAGGCCCCCAGTACAACGGCGCACAACATCACCGTCGTCGCGTACGGCACTGGATCCGCATTCGGGGCAGGCTTCGGGGAATGAAAAAGGTGCTGCATTTGCGTCCCGTTTGCTAATGTCGACATCTTTTATTTTGGGAATGACATCGCCTGCGCGGTAAACTTGGACCAAGTCCCCAACGCGGATATCGCGCCCTTCACGGATAATCTCGCCGTCACCTGCGCGCCCGGCAATATAGCCTTCATTGTGCAATGTAGCGTTTGATACAACGACGCCCCCCACCGTCACCGGCGTTAAGCGGGCAACCGGTGACAATGCTCCCGTCCGCCCGACTTGAATTTCGATGTCGTTTAAACGTGTCCACGCCAGTTCTGCAGGAAACTTGTGCGCGATGGCCCAACGCGGTGTTGTGCTGCGGAACCCCAATCGTTTTTGAAGTTCAAGGTTGTCGACCTTATACACCACACCGTCGATATCATAGCCAAGCGTCGCCCGGCGTTCTTCAATCGTTTTATAGTGTTCAACGAGATCCAAAGGAGTTTTGCAAATCTTAGTCAAGACATTAACCTGAAAGCCCAATTTTTTAAGCTGCGCCATCGCTCCAGTTTGGGTTGGGGCAAATGAGGAAGAAACTTCACCCCAAGCATATGCAAAAAACCGCAGTGGTCGCGACTTGGTGATCGCTGAATCCAGTTGCCTCAATGATCCTGCCGCCGCGTTTCGCGGATTGGCAAACGGTTTTGCATCAGCGTCAAATTGCCTATTGTTCAGGGCCGCAAAATCTTGCGTGCTCATATAAACTTCGCCACGTACTTCAAAGATTGAAGGTGCATTTTCGATGCGGTGCGGAATATCGCCAATCGTTCTTGCATTCAAAGTAACGTTTTCGCCGACTTCACCATCACCTCGCGTGGCTGCCTGAACAAGCTCTCCATCCTCATAACGCAGCGACAATGACAGCCCATCAATCTTTGGTTCTGCCGTATAGTCAAGACCGTCGTTATCGCTAAGTCCAAGGAATTTGCGGATGCGCGCGTCAAATTCAAACACGTCGCCTTCGCTAAACGCATTACCAAGGCTGAGCATGCGCCTCGAGTGGGTGACTTTCTGAAAACCATCGGATGGTGCAGCACCAACCAGATCGGTGGGGCTATCGTCACGTTTCAAATCTGGAAAACGGAGTTCAATAGCGACATTCCGACGTTTGAGCGCATCGTACGTCGCATCATCATATTTAGGCGCATCTGCGGTATGATAATCGAGATTGGCCTCACCGAGGATGTCTGCCAAACGCGCCAATTCCTGATTTGCCTGCGCAACAGTTAGGTCATCAATTGAGATGGTATTTAACGATCCGTTCACTGTCAGCCCCCAATAGTGGTGGGCATACACGTTTCCCCACCATACCGTTTCTAGCAGGGAAGACCGGCAGGTAAAGTGCCGGTCTGATTTGATATCGTTTTGTTTTACGCCCCGACGGCTATTTTTTCGGCGTTCATCACGGGTTCAGGATCGCGCAAGACGTAGCCGCGCCCCCATACCGTCTCGATATAATTTGCACCCTTGGTTGCTTCGCTTAACTTTTTGCGCAGCTTACAAATGAACACATCGATGATCTTAAGCTCGGGTTCGTCCATGCCGCCATATAGATGGTTCAAAAACATCTCTTTGGTCAGCGTTGTCCCTTTACGTAAGGATAACAATTCCAACATTTGATATTCTTTGCCGGTCAGATGAACCGTAGAGCCATCGACTTCAACCGTTTTTGCATCAAGATTGACGGCAATATTTCCTGTTTTGATGATCGATTGGGCATGGCCTTTTGATCGCCGAATGATCGCATGTATACGGGCAACCAGTTCTTCACGGTGGAATGGTTTGGTCAAATAATCGTCTGCACCAAAGCCAAACCCTTTAAGTTTGCTTTCTGTGTCATCTTCGCCAGACAATATCAGGATGGGGGTTTCAATCCGGCTAAGCCGCAATTGTCGCAAAACTTCATGCCCGTTCATGTCTGGTAAATTAAGGTCAAGAAGAATCAAATCGTAGTCATATAACTTTGCCAGATCGATCCCCTCTTCCCCAAGATCCGTCGCATAGACGTTCAAATTTGCATGGGTCAGCATCAATTCGATGCTTTTCGAGGTCGTCGGGTCGTCTTCTACCAATAGGACGCGCATTCAGGTTCTCCGCTCTCATACGATCAACTTACTGTAGACGCCGAATGGTTAATCGGACCCTAACGGTACAGACAACTTCGCACTTCAACCTAAGATTGTCTATATTGTTTTAATGCTGTTGTTTTTAACGCTTCCACGCCGTACTGCAGAACCGCTTGCTCCCATTCCAGATATTCGTCCTCCGATAACGCATAAGTTGATTGGGCAGATTCGCGAGATATCAGGCCCGACATGACTGCACGCACAACCGTTGCCTTGCGTGACGCCACCCAGCGCCGCGTATCAGGCGACGGAAGATCAGCGCGTGTCATAATTGACCCATCTGGCAGTGTGACCGACCGCGGCCCATCGATTTTCTTCAAAAACACATTTCACCCCTTTTCAGGTTTTCACGATAAGGATATGGCCCAAAAAGGCTTAATGATCGGTGTAGCGTGATCTTGTTCATGCTTCAGATTTACCTATATTTTGTACAAAGCTTTCATGATCGGACAAATAGTCATGCCATTGGACACAAAATTGAACTCACTTGGGTTCGCCAAACCGCCATCTGAGACGCGTGTTGTTGTGGCGATGTCTGGCGGAGTTGACAGTTCCGTTGTGGCCGCTCAGCTATCTGAGGAAGGCTATGATGTGGTCGGCGTCACTTTGCAGCTTTATGATCATGGGGCTGCTTTGGCCAAGAAGGGCGCCTGCTGTGCTGGCCGTGATATTCACGATGCGCGCCGTGTGGCCGAGGAAATGGGCTTTCCGCATTACGTGCTTGATTATGAGAATGCATTCAAAGAAGCAGTGATGGACGAATTTGCCGACAGCTATTTGGCCGGTGCGACCCCTGTGCCGTGCATTCGCTGCAACGAGCGCGTGAAATTTAAGGACCTGTTGGAAACTGCCAAGGATCTGGATGCCGATTGTATGGCAACTGGTCACTATATTCAGCGCATGATGGGCGATGAGGGTGCAGAGCTGCATTCCGCCGCGGATCCGACCAAAGACCAAAGCTATTTCCTATTTTCAACCAAGCAAGAGCAGCTGGATTATTTACGATTCCCGCTTGGGCACCTAAAATCCAAGGATGAAACCCGCGCGTTGGCGCAAAAATACGGGCTGAGCGTGGCCGATAAGCCCGACAGCCAAGACATTTGCTTTGTCCCTGACGGCAACTACGCCGCTGTGATCGAAAAACTGCGCCCCGGTGCGGCCGAACCTGGCGATATCGTCGATGTAGACGGCAACGTGCTGGCCCAGCACCGCGGCGTAATCCATTATACCATCGGGCAACGGCGCGGGCTTGGCATCGGCGGGCTTGCTGATCCGCTATATGTGGTTCGCTTGGATGTTGATAAACGGCACGTGATTGTCGGGCCAAAAACGATGCTGGCAACACGCATGGTGCCCCTGCGCGAGATTAACTGGATTGGCGCTGGTGGGCTTATGGACGGCGGAGAACGCCAGATCGCTGTCAAAGTCCGGTCCACGAAGCCACCCATTGACGCGATCCTGCGCCCGATCTCGGATACCGAAGCCGAAGTTGAACTGCTCGTCGCCGAAGAAGGCGTGTCACCGGGACAAGCCTGCGTATTCTACGACCCCGATAGCAGCCGCGTTTTGGGCGGCGGCTGGATTTGGCGTGGGTATTAAGTAAACCGCTTAATGGCAGCTATGCGGACTTTTCTGCCGTTCGGGATGTTGAATTGAATGTCCGCTCTTTGGCGTACCGCATCGGGTCCCCTCAGTTTATTCCCATGGTGATTTCCCCCAATGCCTCCTTTTCGCCAAAAGTGTGCTGCGCCCCGGTAATACTGCGTCGCGGACATTAGGTACGTTGCGCGGGTTTCTTAACCAATCACAAAGCGGTCTGAACATTGGTGCCGTTTGGGGTAAAAAGGACCACGTCAATTAAGCCAAATGAAACACTTCTTCCATTTCCGCCCACCATTCGCCATCTGCTCGGGTTTCAAAAGGGTCCTGCATTGGTCCGCAAACCGCCCACCATTCTTGGGTTATGGGGTCAGCCGCAATGGCTGCATTGTCAGCTTCGAAATCGCTTCCAGTATATTCAAAATACCCAAACATAAGGAACTCGGGTTTTTTGAGATAGATAGAATAGTTTGTGAAGTGGGAGACTTTTAAACGACTAAGTACACTGGGCCAAACGTCGGCGTGGAGGCGTTTGTATTCTTCTAAGTGCTCTGGCCGTAGACGAATGACACTGCCCATACGGATTGCTTTGGGGGCTGCCACGCGCGGCAAGATAGCGCCTTGATGTGTGACAACACGTGCCGCCAATGCATGGGCTTCGATCGCGGCCTCTGTTTGCGTCTTGTCGGCTGCGATTGCCGCAATATAGACGCCGTTGAAACTATCACCAGCCCCGGTTGTGTCGACAACGCTGTCGGCTTTGGGGAAGTTTGCGATGGCGTCGGGTGATGGGAAAAGCAATGGTCCAGCATCGCCACACTTCAACGCGCCGGATTGTGCACCTCCTGCAACTATACGATTGACGATATCGGTGGTGCTTTTGTCGCCGAACAAATCTGCCTCGTCTTCGTATGAAGGCAAGGCAATGTCAGTGATTTTCCAAAAGCGGTCTATCTCGCAATGCGCGGTGGCTATCGAGCCCCAAAGTTTGGGCCGGTAATTGGAATCAAAAGCGACCTTGAGGCCTGACGCGCGGTGCGCGGCTAAGGCATTCCAAAGGCGGTCGCGTGCATCTGGCGTCAAGATCGCAAGGGTGATGCCCGACAGATAGACCAGATCAGCCATCTCAATCGCTGCCAAATGTGGTGAGGTGTCGGTAGCAAACATGGCACGCGCGGCAGAGGCGTCGCGCCAATAATGGAAGCTCCGTTCACCGTTTTCGTCATTTTGGATGGCGTATATTCCGATTTGGCGGTTTGGGTCGCGGCTGACGTGATCGGTCTGAATACCTTCGCGTGTCATCAATTCCAAAGCAGCATCAGACAGAGTATCTTCCCCGATAGCCGTAACATAGTGGACGGCGATATCGCGGTCTTGGACCGATCGGGCACAATAGATGGCCGTGTTCAGCGTATCGCCACCAAAGGCAACTGCTAGGTCGGTTGCACCACGCGAGATTTCTGCCAAAGGTTCGCCAATGAACACAATGTCGTAGGTCATGATGATAGCTCCAAGCCATAAAAGCGGGTGGCAGTGCCACCGTAGATATCTGTTCTAGCCTGATCATTCAGACCAGCAAAAAGCGTGTCAGACACAGCGCGCCACTGCGCATAGTCCCCTGCAAGGTTCAAGACAGGCCAATCGCTCCCCCACATCGTTCTATTGGATCCAAAGTGTTTAACAACATGGGTAGCCACATCCAGTAGGGATTGAGCGTTCCAACCTGGACCCGCTTCATTTGCGAGGCCAGAGATTTTACACATTGTATTGGGCAATGCTGCCAAGTGTGCCATGCCACCGCGCCATGTATCACCAGCGTCAGCGCCACCTGCAATGATGGGCTTTGCGCAATGATCTATCACGATGGGCAGATGCGGCAGGTCGGCCGCGACACCTGCAAGAACGTCCAGATGGCGCGGCACGACAAGGGCGTCCAATCGCAGTCCGCGTTCTGCAATGGCCGCCAAATTGGCCATTACAGTCGGTTTTGAAATCCAGTTGGTGTCGTCGATGTCTTGTAACATCGGCCGCACGCCCTTGAAGGCGGATGATACCATCAAGTGATCCAATACGCTTGGGCATGCTGGATCTTCCAGGTCAACCCAGCCAACCACGCCTTTTATAAAGGGGGTGTCTTTGGCCAAGCGAAGGAGAAATTCTGTTTCAGCTATCGTTGCGGCCGCTTGGACTACGACAGTTCCTGCAATGTCGTGTTTTGCCAACAGTGGGGACAAATCAGCCGGCAAGGTGTCGTGGCGGATATCAGCGACGTCGTCAGTCATCCAATCGTAGTCACCGCGTGAAACTTGCCAGAAATGCTGGTGTGCATCGATTTTAGGAGATGTGGACATCAGGCTTTCCCTCGAAGACGTGGTTGACTTAAAGTGTTTTGTATAATTAAAAACAACCGAACGTAAAGCGCTGAGTTTCACTTTGCGCCCTCGAGAGGATAGCCAGTGCAGTCAACGCCCATTCTTCAGTTCGGCACGAGCCGTTTTTTGCAGGCGCATGCCGATCTATTTGTCTCGCAAGCGATGGAAGACGGCCAAGAGGTTGGTCCGATCACGGTAGTTCAAAGCTCTGGCGATCCAAGCCGTGCTGCGCGTTTGGCCGCATTGGTTGGGTCTTATCCTGTTCGTGTCGAAGGCTTGATCAAAGGCACAAGGGTGCAGGAAACACTGGATGTGACAAGCATCGCACGGACGCTATCAACATCCACTGATTGGGATGAAGTAGCACGTATCTTCGTGGAGGAGGCAAAGATCGTTTTGTCGAATACCGGTGATACCGGATTTGCGCCCCAAAAATGCGACAGCGATCCATCTTTCGACCAAGCCATGTCATACCCCGCCAAGCTGACTCATCTTCTACGGCTTCGGTTTGCAAATAATTCAGCCCCTATTCAGATCATGCCGATGGAATTGATCGTTGATAATGGAACGTTCTTAAAGACCCGTGTCATGGTGTTGGCACAGAATGATGGGCCCGAATTTCAGGCCTATTTGGAACGTGATGTGATATGGGTGAACTCGCTGGTGGACCGGATTGTGTCACAGCCGCTGGAACCGGCAGGTGCCGTTGCCGAACCCTACGCGCTTTGGGCGATTGAGGATCAACCCGGTCTTGTCCTGCCGTGTGACCATCCCTCAGTGCAGCTCGTGCCATCGTTATCTGACATTGAGGCGCTCAAGCTCTTTGTCCTGAACCTTGGCCATACGTTTCTGGCGGATCGGTGGCTTCGCAATAAAGGCGCTGATGATGTGCTTATGCGTCATATTATTGACGACGCTGCTGAACTTGCGCAGCTCAAGTTCGTTTTGCAAAATGAGGTCCGCCCGGCGTTCGTCGCAGCAAGCCTTGCGGATGCGTTCGATGCTTATGTCGTCACCACCATTGAGCGCTTTGCCAACCCATTCCTCGACCACCGGATCGCCGATATTGCACAAAATCATGCCCAAAAAGTCGGCCGCCGGATTTCGGCAATGCTGGACTGGGCCGTTGCAAAGGGCGATCTCTCAGCAAAGCCGATCCTGTCAGAAATCGCCGCACAACATAAGGAACACACCTGATGAATATCATCACAAAACCGGTCGGCAAGACCAACGTTTCTGTCACGTCCCTGTCCTTTGGCTGTGCCAGCATTGGTAACTTGGGCGGTGTTGTGCGCGACGCAGACGCCACGGCAGTCATGCAGCGCGCGTGGGAGGCGGGCATTCGCTATTTCGACACGGCCCCACACTACGGGCGCGGGCTGTCCGAGCAACGCATCGGTACATTTTTGCAGACCAAGCCGCGTGACGCTTATGTGCTGTCCACCAAAGTTGGCCGCGTTTTGTCGCCCGGTGCTGCGATGGACGAGGCCGACGGCTTTGCTCAGCCTTTGCCAAACGCCGTCCGCTATGACTATTCCGCCGATGGCATCCGTGACAGCTTTGAAAGCAGTTGCGAGCGGCTTGGCACCAGTCATGTTGAGATCCTCTTTGTCCATGACATTGGCGACTACACACACGGGGTTGCAGGGGCTGCGCATTTGGACGACCTTCTGGGATCGGGGATGGGCGCGCTGCGCGATCTCAAACAAGCGGGACGCATTGGCGCGATTGGGCTTGGGGTGAACGAAAGTCAGGTCTGCATCGACGTGATGCACCATGAAACATTAGATACAATTCTGCTGGCCGGACGCCTGACCTTGCTTGATCGCGAGGCCGAGGCAGGTTTGCTTGATTTATGTGCATCCCAAGGCACGAGCCTTGTGTTGGGTGGTATCTTCAATTCTGGTATTCTGGCAACGGGCCCAAAACCCGGTGCTTGGTTCGACTACGCGCCAGCATCACAAGATATCTTAGATCAGGTTACTGCATTGCAAGCGCGAGCCGAAGCCGTTGGCCTGACACTGGCCGAAGCGTCGTTGCAATTTGCATTAATCCATCCGGCGGCGTGTTCGGTGCTGCTTGGCACTGGCAAGGTGAGCTCGCTTGAGCGCAATCTCGCAGCCGCAAACAAAGACCTCTCTGCAGAGGCCCTTGCTTTTGTAACAACTTAAGACCCGTGGCTGTTCGCCTTAAGCGAACTCAACAGGGTTTGTTTTGACGTGGCAAGGTGGCGTTTTGCTGCGGCCTGAGCGCTGTTCAAATCGCGGCTACGTAAGGCATCGATGTAATCCAAATGTTCCCTGATAGCGTTTTCGTTGCGGACGCGTTCATCCGACTTATTCCACTGAAAGTGATAGTGGAACACGAGTGAGATGACCTTTTGGAACTCCTTCACGAACCTGTTTGTGACCACGTTATTGATGGCTGTGTGGAAAGTTTCGTCCAACCGTGAAAAGTCATGAAAGTCCTGATCAATCCGGTCGAGCAGGTCGTTGTGATCGTTCTCAAGCTGATCAAGACGCAGCCAAATATTATGCGAGTCCGGCAGCGTCACAATATGACTGACCGAATTGAGTTCGAGCAATGTGCGGAAGTCTGACAGTTCGAGCGCGTAGTCGCGTGTGAACCCGTGCAGGACCCAGCCCCCCTTTGGACGTCTGACAACAATCCCAAACCGACTGAGGGATGAAAAGAATTCTTGGAGTGTGTGCGCCGCGACTGAAAACTCTTTGGACAGTTGTGCGACGTTCAACGTGGTGCCCGGCGGGACGTCCATGCGCAGAACCCAATCAAGGAATCGCCCTTCCAATTCGTCAATGTTTAGAAGAACAGGGGGGGCTTCGACACGATCCGTTTTTGTGGATCGCCGTTTTATGACTTTTTCACGGCCTTGTAGTACAATCATTGCTTGTTCATCTAACTGTGCCAAAACCCTGCGCACCACGGTTCGGCTAACCCCAAGACGCGATGCCAACGTATTTTCTGACGGCAATAGGGCACCAATTTCCATGGTGTCACAGATAGTTAGCATTTCAGTATGTGCTTCGACAAAGCGGGTGTTCGTACGTGCCATTGAGCTTCTTTTTCCTGATTGTGACACGACCTTCATAGCTGTCTTTTACGAAATGTTCAAAAAAATTAAAAACATTTGACGTTACAATTTTGACGCCGTACGGTTTATTATTATTAAAGACATGCGACTCGCAAACGAGTTGGCGTATCGCGGGAGGAAGATCAACATGGCTGGCAACGACGGCAAATCAAAACTCAGCTTTTTGCCCACTGGGTCAAAGCTGCACAAGATCTCGGCATTGCTGACATTACTCTTGTTGATTTTGGCGTTCTCGTTCACGAGCACTGCCTTTCTGACGGTGAACAACGGTCTGACCGTTTTGCTTCAGACCTCGGTCATTGGCTTGTTGGCGATTGGGATGACCATGGTCATCATCACTGGTGGCATCGACCTGAGTGTCGGGTCGGTCTTGGCTTTGGCTGGGGTGGCCGCCGGACTGGTCATCAAGGCTGGTGTCCCAGTTATCCCTGCCATGGCGCTTGGCATCATGGCGGGCGCGGCATGTGGGTTTGTAAACGGTCTTGTCATCACCAAGATGCGGATCACGCCCTTTGTCGCAACGCTCGGTATGATGATGATTGCACGTGGCATTGCGCTGCAATTGACAGGCGCAGCCCCGATCAGTCGTCTTGGCGAGGCTTTTGGCACGCTTGGCAACGGTACATTCTTCCGCGTGGTTGAGATGCAGGACAACGGTTTTCCAAAGGTTATCTTTGCGGGTATTCCTTATCCGGCTGTGCTGTTGATCATCATGGCGATCATCGGCGCGTTTCTTTTGCAAAAGCGTCAGATCGGCCGTCATATCTTTTCCGTAGGTTCTAACGAAGAGGCGGCACGCCTGTCGGGTGTAAACGTCGACCGTACAAAAATTTGGGCCTACACCGCGTCAGGTGCATTGGCTGGGCTAGCAGGCATGGTTTTGATGTCTCGCCTTGTCACCGTGCAGCCAAACGAAGGCGTCATGTACGAACTGGATGCCATCGCGGCATCCGTCATCGGCGGAGCGTCCCTGATGGGCGGCGTCGGCAGCATTTCCGGCAGTATGATCGGATCATTCATCATCGGCGTTCTGCGCAATGGCCTGAATATGGCGGGCACCTCTGCCTTCATTCAGCAGATCATTATCGGGATCGTGGTGATCGGGGCGGTCTATATCGACCAGTTCCGGAACAAGAAATAACTAACGACACGAAAGTCTTCAAAGGGAGGAAACCATGAAGAAATTACTGACAACAGCCCTCGTTACGGGCGTCCTGGCGACAGCAGCATCCGTTGCAGCCGCAGGTGAAATCGCTGTAATCGTCAAGACGACGAACTCCAGCTTCTGGCAGAACGTCAACAAAGGCGCGTCCGCAGCCATCGAGGGCATCAGCGAGCACACGATGACGTTCAACGGCCCAGCGTCCGAATCTGCGATCGCAGATCAGGTTGCATTGGTTGAGAACGCCATCAACCGTGGCGTTGCAGCGATTGTGCTTGCACCATCCGACCCAGAAGCTCTGGCGCCAGTCGTTCGGCGTGCGTTTGAAGCCGGTATTCCTGTTGCAATCATCGACAGTGGTTTGGCCGAAGGCAGCGAGCAATACTTCCAAGCGTTCTTGTCCACAGACAACTGCGCTGCTGGTCAGCAAGCTGCACAGATGATGATCGACAACGCAGGGTCGACCGGCAAAGTTGCCGTCATGTCATACGTTGCTGGCGTAGGCTCTGAAATCGGTCGCGTTGGTTGCTTCGTTGACTACATCGGCGAAAACTCTGATATCGAAATCGTTGGTCCACTGTATTCACAGTCCCAAATGGCGACTGCTTTGAACCAGACAACCGACCTTTTGGCTGCAAACGACGACTTGATTGGTATCTTCGGTGCCAACGAGCCAACAGCCATCGGCATGGGCCGCGCAATCGAACAGGCTGGCAAAGCTGGTCAACTGGTTGCGATTGGTTTCGACGGCAACGCTGACCTGCAAGATATGGTCAAAAGCGGTACATTGCTGGCAACAGCCGTGCAAGGTTCTTTCCAGATGGGTGAGCTTGGCGTGAACGCGGTTGCTGACATTCTGGCGGGCACACCTGTCACCGACTTCATCGACACTGGCGTTGTGATGGTCACAAAAGAGAACATCGACACACCAGTCGCACAGAACGTTCTTTACTAATTCCGCTTGTTTTACACGGGTCGACGCGTTTACGCGCGTCGGCCCAACTTATTCTTTGATAGGATTTCAAATGTTGGACACAGCCTCCCCAAAAACGCCCCTGATCCAGATGACGGATATCGATAAGCAGTTTGGTGGTGTCCATGCTGTACAAGGCGTATCCGTTGATCTTTATCCCAGTGAAGTTGTGGGCGTTCTCGGCCACAATGGCGCTGGAAAATCTTGTTTGATGCGCATGCTTTCTGGTGCCATGACACTGAGCGGTGGGCAGATTAGCGTGAACGGCGAAGACGTCGATCTCAAGTCCCCCCAAGACGCTAAGAAGTATGGCATAGAAACAATCTACCAGACCTTGGCACTTGCCAACCATCTGGACGCAGCCGCCAATCTGTTTTTGGGGCGCGAACTCAAGACCCGTTTCGGGAACCTTGATGAAGGGCGCATGTACACTGAAACGCAGGAAGCGTTGCGTCAGCTGAACCCGAATTTTAAGAACCTCAAAGACCCCGTCTCAAAGCTGTCCGGCGGCCAAAGGCAAGTTATCGCGATTGCTCGTGCAATCTATTTTCAGGCGAAAGTTTTGATTATGGATGAGCCGACAGCGGCACTTGGCCCGTCAGAGACCGCGATGGTGGCCGATCTGACCATTCGTTTGAAGAACGAAGGCATTGGGATTTTCCTCATCAGCCACGACATGCACGACGTCTTTGATCTGTGTGACCGCGTGATTGTCATGAACAAAGGCCGCAACGTCGGCGCGTTCCGCATCGAAGACGTGAACAAGGACGACATCCTCAGCCTGATCATCAAAGGCACATTACCTGACGATTGGACACCACGGGGGCAAGCCGTATGAGCACTGATACAATGCGCGCCGGTGTTGTCGTTGAACCTGGCACCTTTGCGGTGCAAGACCGTCCCGTCATCACCGAAGTTCCGGATGGCTGGGTTCTGATCGACATTTGCGCCGTTGGCCTATGCGGCACAGACTATCACATCTTTGAGGGCAAACATCCGTTTCTCGCCTACCCGCGTGTTATTGGTCACGAACTCAGCGGGCGTGTTCTTGAGGACAATGATAACTGGTCGGCCGGCGATCTTGTTGTGGTAAATCCTTATCTTTCGTGCGGTGATTGTCGTGCTTGCAAACGTGGCAAGCCCAACTGCTGCTCAAAAATAGAAGTGCTTGGTGTTCATCGCGACGGCGGTCTTGTTCCGCAACTCGCAGTACCGGCTGAAAATCTGTACCCCGCAGACGGTCTGACATCATTACAAGCCGCAATGGTTGAATTTTTGGCCATTGGCGCACATGCGGTGCGCCGGTCCGAACTGATGAAAGGCGACACCGTGCTGATGACAGGCGTTGGACCGATCGGGATCGGTGCTGCGCTCTTTGCACGCCTCAAAGGGGCACATGTCACATTGCTTGATCTCAGTAAAGAACGCCTTGCCATGGCGGCTGATAAATTCGGCTTTGACAACGGACACACCAGCGTTGATGCGGCCATCAAAGCCACGGATGGTGAAGGCTATGATGTGCTCTTTGACGCAACTGGACATGGCGGCGCAATTGAGGCGGGCTTTCCTGCCGTGGCCCATGGTGGATCGTATGTACTGGTGAGCGTTGTCAAAGATGACATCACCTTTAACGACCCCGAATTCCATAAACGTGAAATGCGCCTTATTGGCAGCCGCAACGCGCTCAAGGCGGACTTTGATTGGGTCATGTCAGCCTTCCGCGACAATTTGATTGATGCCGATGCGCTTTGCTCTAGTGTCATTTCCCTAGATGACCTGACGATTACATTCGGTGAATTGGCAGCAGATCGTGCAGGCCTGATTCTGTCTCTTATACACATCTGACGCTGCC
>CAJXTP010000038.1 GCA_913061335.1 uncultured Loktanella sp. | reverse complement strand
CATCCAGATATGTTGCCCGTCGACGCTGCCAACAACACCCGCAAATTCGGATCGCGCAGGCATTACGACTTTAGTCACCTGCCCTACCGCAATGAGTGCCGCCGGATCGCGACACTTATGGCTGAACGCTATGGCAAAAACCCACATGTGGCCGCATGGCAGATCGACAATGAATACGATTGCCACGACACGACCCTATCTTATTCGGACGCTGCAAAACGGGGATTCCAAGACTGGCTGGCACAAAAATACCAATCAACAGACGCGCTAAACCGTGCTTGGGGGAACGTATTTTGGTCGATGGATTTTGACACATTTGACCAGATTGAGCTACCCAATCTGACGGTAACAGAACCAAACCATCCGCATCAACTCGCGTTCCGGCAATACTCCTCGGACCAAGTTGTCGCTTTCAATAAGGTCCAAGCCGACGCCATTCGCCCGCACTCTGACGCCCCACTGATCCACAACTACATGGCTCGGATTACGACGTTTGATCATTGGAAGGTTGGCGCCGACCTCGATATCGCATCGTGGGACAGTTACCCGATTGGCTTCCTATCCGACCGAATCGAAGGGACACCAAAGGAAAAGTTGAAATTCCTGCGCCAAGGTCACCCTGACGTCCAAGCGTTCCACCATGATTTGTACCGCGCCGTCGGGCGCGGACGTATGTGGGTTATGGAACAACAACCCGGCCCCGTGAACTGGGCACCGTACAATCCAGCACCCTTGCCGGGCATGGCCCGCTTGTGGGCATGGGAAGCGTTTGCGCATGGCGCTGAAACGGTCTGCTATTTCCGCTGGCGGCAAGCGCCTTTCGCCCAAGAACAAATGCACGCGGGTTTATTGCGCCCAGACCGCGCGCCAGCACCTGCGCTGGCCGAAGCCCGTCAAGTCGCCGATGAGTTTGTGGCCATGCCCGACGTTGGCACGGCCAAAGCCCAAGCAGCCCTGATCTTTGACTATGAAAGCGCATGGGCATGGGACGCGCAGCCGCAGGGCGCAGATTTTGAGATGTTCCGGCTGGCTTTTGCGGCATATCGTGGACTGCGCCGCGCAGGCTTGAACATCGACATATTGCCACCCGACACGGCAGATCTTTCGGACTACAAACTGGTCCTCGCACCCGGCATCATGTCTCTGTCCGATCCGCTCCGTAACGCGCTTGCAACGTTCAAAGGCATCGCGCTGATTGGCCCGCGCACCGATACTAAAACGCCCGAATTGGCGATCCCTGACATGATGGGGCCAAACCTGCCGAATGTCGACATCACGGCCATTGTAACCGAAAGCATCCCGCCAAACGGAAAGGTCAAACTGCAAGGTGGCGGGCGTTTCAAGCATTGGTTTGAACATCTCGATGGGACAGCGCCAGTGCACCTGTCCACCAAAGACGGCCTGCCTGCGATAATGGGCGGCGACCACCTGCGCTATTTGGCCGGCTGGCCAGACGATGCGACGTTTGACAAGATCATCGGCGGGCTTTGCGATGCGCTTGACCTCGATACGTTTGTGTTACCTGATGGCCTGCGGATCAGGGACACCGACACCCACCGGTTTGTGTTCAACTACGCACCCACATCACAGCGCTGGGGCGACGCAATCATCCCTGCAGCAGGCGTCCATTGGGAAAAGCTATGACCCCTATTATCCTGACCGCCGGCGACCTGACTGTACACATCCTGACATGGGGGGCCGTGGTCCAAGACGTCCGACTTGCGGGCGTTGAACACAACCTCACCTGCGCACCTGATGCCCTGTCTGACTATCAGGGCGACTGGCGTTATCATGGGGCGCTCATTGGACCGGTTGTGAACCGTATTAGCAATGCACGAGTCAAAATCGACGGCATGATGCACGAGTTGGAACGCAACCAAGATGGCCGTATCCACCTGCATTCGGGCAAAAGTGGAACCCACCGGCAAGACTGGACTGTCGTTGACCAGACGGACGACACCGTCACACTTGAAATCAAGCTGCCTGACGGGATGTGCGGACTGCCTGGGAATCGGGTTGTGCGGGCCACCTATACTGTTTCAACGCCCGCCAATTTGACGATGGACATCACAGGCACGACAGATGCGGACACAGTGATGAGTTTCGCCAATCACAGTTATTGGAACCTTGATGGGGCAGCCGATTGGTCTGGTCATCATCTGCAAATTGCCGCCGATCGCTTTTTGCCGTGCACAGTAGACAATTGCCCAACAGGTGAGATTGCGCACGTCACCGACACCTCAATGGACTTCCGAACATCACGGCAAGTGGAGGTTGGCACCGATCACTTTGACAATAATTTCTGCCTGTCTGATACGCGCCTGCCTCTGCGCGACGTCCTAACGCTGTCAGGGATGTTAGGCGTTCAGATGACGCTGGCAACGACTGAAGCAGGCGTTCAAATCTTTGACGGTCGCGACACCCCTCACCCGTTCGAGGCGCTGGCCATTGAGGCGCAAAGCTGGCCGGACGCGCCCAATAACCGCAAGTTTCCAAGCATCCGTCTGCTCGAGGGCGCCACCTACGAGCAGACGACCCAATGGCGTTTCAGCCGCTAGCTGCCGCGATACGTGGAATAGCTGAACGGGGTGAGCAGCAGGGGCACGTGATAGTGCTGGTTGCGGTCACTGACCCCAAACCGAATGGGAATTTGATCAAGGAACCGAGGCCCATCTGCGGGCGGACGGAATTTGTGCAAGTAATCGCCTGCGTAAAACAGTAGCTCATATTGACCGATCAAAAACGCCTCTGACGGCAAAATCGGACCATCTGTGCGCCCATCTGCATTGGTTGTTGCGGTCACAATGTGCTGCCAATGGCCGCGGTCGATGCGGTACAGTTCTACCTTCATTTCGACCGCCGGACGGCCAATGGCTGTGTCTAACACATGTGTGGTCAAATATCCTGTCGGCATGTCAGCCCCTTTACTATTTTGCGTAGGATGGGTTTTAACCCATCTTCCCCCATCCGCCACCACCCGGTGTGCGCAGCTCGAACACACCGCCCGCTGGCAAATCAATTTCATCGTTGCCGCGCAACACACGCCGCGCGCCATCAGGCAGAGCAACTGCATTTTCGCCAACCATCCCAGCCGTACCGCCTTGCGCGCCAAACGGTGGCACCACACGGTGTGAACATAATGTTGTCACGGTCGTAGGAACCAAAAACCGCATACGTCGATAAGATCCATGACCACCGCGCCATTTTCCGGTCCCACCAGTCCCATCGGCAATCCCGAATGCCTCGAGCCGCACAGGGAACCGCTTTTCCAAAATCTCCGGGTCCGTCATCCGCGTGTTGGTCATATGGCTTTGAACGGCGTCGCAACCCACAAACCCATCACCCGCGCCAGCCCCTCCTGCAATGGTTTCGTAGTTCTGGAAATCCGCGTTGCCCCAGATAAAG
This sequence comes from uncultured Loktanella sp., assembly GCA_913061335.1. GTDB lineage: Bacteria > Pseudomonadota > Alphaproteobacteria > Rhodobacterales > Rhodobacteraceae > Yoonia. The sequence goes on along the minus strand of CAJXTP010000038.1, from coordinate 13,334 downwards.
TTGTTCATCGTCCCTTGGGACGCAGCCAACACGCCCAGCGCACCAAACAGCGCATTGCACACCGCTTGTGATACTTCGGTATTGCCAGCGATGACCGCCGCTGGATATGCAGGGTTCAGCATCGACCCTTCCGGCGCAATGATTGTGATCGGCGCAAGGCATCCTTCATTCAGCGGAATGTCACAGCCCACAAGCGTGCGGAACACATAAAGCACCACCGCGCGGCACACGGCGAATGGCGCGTTGTAATTGCCTGTGTGCTGGTCAGATGTACCGGTAAAATCGACAGTGGCCCGCCGTGATTTACGGTCGATGGATACTGCGACCTTAATGACCTGCCCTTCATCCATCGGATAGCTGAACTGCCCGTCAGACAGACCCGCAATAACACGTGCGACGCTTTCAGCGGCATTGTCTTGCACATGCGCCATATAAGCCGTCACTACGTCTGCGCCATAAGCCGTACAGACCTTAAGCAGCGCTTGCCGTCCGGTTTCATTGGCCGCGACTTGGGCCTTCAGGTCAGCCATGTTTTGATCAATATTCCTGCACGGATATTTGCCAGACCCAAGCAACGCCCGCGCGTCCGCATCCAGCAGGCGTCCAGCGCGCACTAGCTGCATGTTGTCGATCAGCACGCCTTCTTCTTCGATGTGCTGGCTGTCAGGTGGGCCTGACCCAGGTGTCCGCCCGCCGATATCGGCGTGATGCCCGCGACTGCCCATCCAGAACGCGGCTTTGCCAGCCACAAAAATCGGTGTCACAACGGTGACATCCGGCAGATGTGTGCCGCCATTATAGGGTGAGTTGAGCATATATGCATCGCCGTCCGCCGCATCGGGTCGCAACCGCATAATTGTTTTGATGCTGTCAGACATTGACCCAAGGTGCACCGGCACATGCGGCGCGTTGGCCACCAGATCGCCGTTTGCATCAAAGATCGCGCAAGAGAAATCCAGCCGTTCTTTGATGTTCACCGACCAGCTGGTGTTGGCAAGCGTTGCGCCCATTTCATCTGCGACCGACATGAACAAATTGCTCATGACCTCAAGCACAACAGGGTCAGCTTTGGTGCCAGCAGCAGGCGGACGCGCGACCGCGCCAATGCGGTCCAAAATCAAGTTGCCCAAACTGTCCACCACAGCCCGCCATCCAGGTTCAACCACATTGGTCCCCGTGGGTTCCAGAATGATCGCAGGACCCGTAATCGTTTGCCCAATGCCCAGCGTGGTCCGGTCATAGATCGGCGTAAAATTGCGGCCATCCCCATAGGACACGTCGGTCTGCGCAATCGCCACCGCATCGCCTTTGGCCTGTGGGGTCACCATGTCAGGTTGGTCGGGGCTGGCACCCAATGCCTCTGCGCTGACCATTTCAAAAACGATAGCCCGCTCTGGTGACGTAAAGCCAAACCGCTGCTGATGTGCGGCCTCGAACGCCGCTTGCAGGGCTGCCACGTCGCCGAAAGGAACCTCCAGTGGTTGGTGCGACCCGTCATAGCGCACATGGGCCACAGCCGTAACAGTGGCATCCGCGAACCCTTGGGCATGGACCTCGTCCAGCGCCTCGGCGCTGATCTCATCCAAGGCGGTTTGCGCGATTTCGATCTGTTCTAATGGTACATCGACTTGCATCTCTCGCAGGGCACGGACCTCGGCCAAGCCCATCCCGTATGCGGACAAAACGCCAGCATGCGGATGCACAAAGACGCGGCTCATGCCCAATGCATCGGCGACCAAACAAGCATGCTGCCCACCTGCCCCACCAAAGCACTGCAACGTATAGCCAGTCACATCATGACCTCGCTGCACGCTGATTTTTCGAATGGCATTGGCCATATTATCCACCGCAATGCGCAAGAATCCAGTGGCCAGATCGGCGGGGCTGCGCGGGGCATCGCCTGTTGCAGTAGCAATCTCACCCGCCAACGCGGTGAATTTCTGAGCGACCACATCGGCGTCCAACTGTTGGTCACCTTTCGGCCCAAACACTGCGGGGAAATGCGCAGGCGACAGCTTACCTAGCATTACGTTGCAATCGGTCACTGTCAGTGGCCCGCCACGGCGGTAACACGCTGGACCCGGATCAGCGCCCGCACTTTCCGGTCCAACCTGAAACCGACCATCACGGAACGTACAAATCGACCCGCCACCAGCGGCCACGGTATGAATATCCATCATTGGTGCACGCATACGCACGCCGGCAACTTCAGTTTCGAATGATCGTTCAAACACGCCAGCATAGTGACTGACGTCTGTGCTTGTCCCGCCCATATCGAACCCGATCAGACGGTCAAGTCCCGCTTGTGCGCCGGTCTTAACCATCCCGACAATGCCACCCGCGGGACCAGATAAAATCGCGTCCTTGCCTTGGAAAAGACCTGCATCGGTCAACCCGCCATTTGATTGCATAAACAGCAGCCGTTCGCACACGTGCCCGACATCAAGCGCATCTGCAACCTGATCAACATAGCGGCGCAAAATCGGAGACAGATAGGCATCAACAACCGTCGTGTCGCCACGCCCAACCAATTTCGCAAGGCGGGACACCTGATGCGACACCGATACTTGGGTAAAGCCAATCTCGCGGGCGATATCTGCAACCACAAGCTCGTGGGCGGGGTTCAGATAGCCATGCAAGAACGCGATGGCCACGGCGCACACGCCGCGATCAAATGAAGCCTGCAACGCGGCACGAGCCGCAGCGGCGTCCAAAGCGGTCACAATAACCCCGTCGGCATCCAATCGTTCGGGAATTTCAGCGACATCGGAATACAAAAGGTCCGGTCGCTGGATATTGAGGTCAAACAAACGCGGGCGGTTTTGATAGCCAATGCGCAGCAAATCGCGGAACCCTTGGGTGATCAGCAGCAGCACATCTTCGCCCTTGCGTTCCAACAGCGCGTTTGTCGCGACAGTGGTTCCCATCTTGACGGCGCGAATAGATCCTGCGGCAGGTGTGTCAGTGCCCATCAGGTCTTTTATACCCTGCACAGCCGCATCCGCGTAGCGATCAGGATTCTCGGACAACAGTTTATGCGTCACAACAGCACCATCCGGCGAAAGCCCGACAACATCCGTAAACGTGCCACCGCGATCGATCCAAAATTCCCACGCTTTTTGGCTCATTTACCTGCTCCTACTGCCTATCCCGAACCCTATGTGCGTAAAAGCCAAGATGAAACCAAGAATCGGTTTGACAGCCCTGCCCGCATTGCCTAATTGAGGCCTCGATGGCGCGGTAGCTCAGTTGGTTAGAGCGATCGACTCATAATCGATAGGTCGGGAGTTCAAGTCTCCCTCACGCCACCACCTAACACCTAAGCTAGAGCATACCATAATAGTGGAATGCGACCCAAAGGCCTGCAACCGCAGTTTGGCTAAAAACCGCTTGGCGTACTCATAAAATATCGAGAGAGATTTTGACGCGGTCCATGACAATTGATGACGTGAATTTGTTCACGTTGGATTGATCAAAGAAATATTCTTGCGTGAATTCTTCGTATTCGTTGATGTCCTTGACGATGACAACGAGTATGAAATCAGCCTCACCGGTTGCATAGTAACATTGCTGCACAGCGGGCGCATTTCGCATTGATCGCTTGAAGGCATCTAGATGCATGCGGCTTTCCCGTTCGAGCATGACCTGAACAATTACAGTCATCTCGCGACCAAGCTCTTTTGGTGACAGAACCGAGGATGAAAAATGGGGAACACCGAACAATAAAGCGGGATTTGCAGGACACAATCTGCCAAGGACATAACGTCTGTGCGTAGGTGGTTTCAAAGAAATCCCCTTGGGTTGGGCTGACTGCAACGCATCTCTGCGACACCTACGGCACAAAGAAATTTATGCTATGTATTTACAAAAACTCTTATCGCAGCTGGACTTGCTCTGGCGACTACAACATTGCTTGCGAGGCCACTCACTGACCGGATCAAAGCCTGTGAAACCACACGCATCGGTTTTACGAACACTTCACTCCGGGGCTTCACAATCGACATCGCAATCGAAGTTCTCGCCAAAATGGGCCGACAAACATAGAGCCTGTTGTTGGTGACTGGGGCGGACTGATCCCTGGCCTGAAAGCGGAACGTTTCGACCTGATCACTGGAGATATGTATGTTCTTGGTTCACGTTTCGAGAACGTCTCGTTTTCAGAGCCAGTTGCAAAGGCCGGTGATGCGGTTTTGGTTCCTGCGAGAATTCCAAACATCATTGCCAATTATGCCGATAACTTGTGTGGCGGCCATATTATGGTGACGGGTGTTGGCGACAACACCGTTGAAGCAGCAAAACGCGTTGGTATCTACAATGATCACTCGATGCAGGTACTGGGCCCAACAGAAATGGTTGCAGCCTTGAAAGCTGGCCGGGCAGATACAGCGATTTTGACTTATTTCGAAGCATCGCATCTCGCTTAGGCACATGATGAAATCGAACTAGGTGACAACTCACTTATGCCAATCTGGAGCAAAAACTTTGCTGGCATCGGTTTCCGCCATGAAGACCAAGGTTTTCTTGTTGGCTTTACGGCTTTGAACATGTCGACGTTCAAGACTTATAGTCGCGTTATAATCCCGCAAGCGATCCCGCCCGCCATTGCTGGTTTGGGCAACTACCTTGTGGGTATTTTTAAGGACACCCCGATGTTGTCAATTATCGGCGTTGCCGAGCTCATCCATACTGCGAATGCAATTGGGTCTGAGCACTAGCGATTTTTGGAAGCCTACACGTTGGTAAGTATCATCTTTCTCGCTTTATCACTGCCTGCTGCAGGTCTTATCCGACGCTTCGAAGGTTTTGTCCGCCGCAAATTAGGAATGTAAATATGCAAGATATGTCAGGTTTTCCGCTGGAAATAGCAGGCGATACACCGCCGATGGTGAGTTTCAAGAAAGTGCGTAAAGCATATGGGTCATTGGTGGTTTTGGACGACCAAGATTTGGGCGTTGCCGCAGGTGAAATGGTATCAGTTATTGGGCCGTCTGGGTCTGGTAAGACAACCGTTTTGCGGATGCTCATGACGCTTGAAAAGATCAACGGTGGGGTCATCTATGTTGACGGCAAACCGCTGACGCATATGGAATAGGGCGGGCAGCTTATTGATTCCAACGAACGTCATCTGCGCGAACGTCGTTCTGATATTGGCATGTGTTTTCAGCACTTCAATCTGTTTCCACATAGGACGGCGATCCAGAACTGTATGAAGGGCCCAGCGCAAGTGCTTAGACTTTCTAAAGGCGAAGCGCAGGACCGTGGTGAAGAATTGCTTGAACTTTTGGCATGGCCGACAAGAAGGACCAGCACCCGAGCTTCTTCGAAACGCAAAAAGAGAAGGCACGCAGCAATTCCTCAGCGCCGTAAAAGAGGCCGTCTAAGGGTTTTGGCGCCAGTGCCCGACTTGTTGCACCGATCTGTAGCTGGCGTCGACTTTAGTAACCATCAGCCTTATATCCGAAAAATACTTTGGTGATGTCCTCATGAACGTTCCAAGTGACCCGATTCCCGTCGCGCACAAATAGGCTGTCACCCGGTCCTAGGTCGCAGATCTCGCCGCTCGCATGTTGCGTGATCCGGCACCGCCCTGACAAAACCATCATCAACTCATCGCCCTGTTCGGTGCAGTCAAAAGCGCCTTTAGTGCACCGCCAGATGCCAAAACGGGTTGTGTGCCCTGCGCCACCCACTTCAATTCTGCCATAAGTTTTGGGCGTTCCACAAACGATGCTGTAGTCGCTTTCCGGCGCGTCAAATGGCCAAAATTCAAGGACACCAACATCGTCACCCGGTTTGTATTTGTCCAATTACATTCCCCTCTGTCCCGTTCTTCCGGCGCCATGTTTTAAGTAGCTTCGCGACCGTCCAAAATCATCTTGAAGATCGCAAGGTCCGTGACCCCTTCCGAGCCGATCAACAGAACCCGCGATTGGGAATCCAATCCCAGCCTTGCCGACAAACCAGAATCTTGCCTTGCAGCGATCAATGCGGCAAGCCCGGCAATCGCGCTTTCGCCAGCTTCGATCGCTTGATCACCAGCAAACCCGCCAGCAAGCAAGCGGACGGTGGGTGCAACGAGGGTTTCCGGTATCGTCAAAAAGTCGCTGGCTTCTTCGGCAAGAATTTCCCACGCCAGCTTTGACGGCTCACCACAAGACAAGCCCGCCATCAGTGTTTCTTGCGCAATTGCAACATTCGTTGCTTTGCCCGTTTTAGCGCTTTCAAACAAACACGCCGCCAAATCAGGTTCAACGATTATGACACGCGGTGCGGTATCACCCCAGTATTGGCGCAAACCTGCAATCACGCCTGCGGCCAAACCACCTACACCACCTTGTAAAAACACATGGGTCGGCGCGTCATCAAGCGCGTCACAGATTTCCTGCGTCATGACACCATAACCTGCCATGACATCGCGCGGCGGCTGACTATAACCCGGCCAAGACGTATCTGACACGACGAACCAGCCGTTGTTTTCTGCTTCGGTTTTGGCCAATGCAACAGAAGTGTCATAGTCACCGGCGATCCGTTTCACCTTTGCACCAAGATCGCTCATTGCGGTCGCGCGGCCTTCGCTGACTTCGGCGTGGATATAGATGCGGCATGGCACTCCAAATCGTTTACAGCCCCAAGCAAGCGACCGACCGTGGTTTCCGTCGGTCGCCGATACCAACGTGATATTAGCGCATTGGGCGGCGAATTTTCCGTTGCGGATATCCGCCATTGACACCTCTTGGCCCAGTGACTTGGAAATCTCGCGTTGGAGAACGCACAGCGCTGCGTATGATCCACCGAGCGCCTTAAAGCTTCCTAGTCCAAACCGCGGGCCCTCGTCTTTGTACAAAATATCGCCAACCCCGATATCGGCAGCTATCGCGGCAAGTGACACAAGTGGCGTTGGTGCGTAGCCGTCCCATGCTGTTATTTCGTTGGCGGCGATGGCAAAGTCGTTTGCGGTTAAGACACGGTATGCGGCATCACCTGTCGCGCGGGTTGCGGCAACATGACCAAGCGAGACGCGTGGCAGAAGAGTGTTCATTGTGGAGTCTTTCTTTTTGGCAGTCGGTCACGCGCGAGCTGTGCCCAGAAGGCTGCGCCAATTGGCAGGAGTGAATCGTTAAAATCGTAGTCGGCGGCATGAAGTGGCTGGGCGTGGACACCGGTTTCTCCGTTACCTAGCAGCAAAAAACAGCCCGGCACCGCGGCACAAAAATGCGCGAAGTCTTCTGAAAAACTCATCGGGGGGCGGTCACCGTCCGTGTCCAAATCCATAGTCGTTGCAGTCGCGACAACAGCTTGTGTTGGTTGTACTGCGTTGATCGTCTCAACAAATTCTGTGTTGTAAGTCAGTCGCGCCGTGATGCCGTGTGCGGCGGCCACACCGTCGACAATCTGCCGCATTAAGCGTTCGATACTATCTCTATCCGATGGCACGCGCGCACGCACGTCACCTTTTAGCGTAGCACAGCCAGGCAAAACGTTGCGCTGACCATCTGTCAGAAACTCTGTGACGGACACAACGGCGCCCGCGCTTGGCGCAAGCTTGCGTGAAACGATCGTTTGCAAGGCAATGACCATCTCGGACCCGACGGTGATTGCATCGACCCCAACATGGGGCATGGACGCGTGACCACCTTGGCCGCTGATCTCGATCTCAAATAGGCTTTCGCTGGCGCATATCTGCCCAACACGTGTTGAAATCTGCCCGACTGGTGCACCGGGCAAATTATGGATTGCATAAACCTCATCAATTGGGAATTTCTCTAGAAAACCTTCATCGATCATCGCTTGCGCACCTAAACCATGCTCTTCATTGGGTTGGAAAATAAAGACGACCGTTCCGTCAAAGTCGGGATCCTTAGCCAATACTTCCGCTGCTCCCAGAAGCATGCTCATATGACCGTCATGTCCGCAGGCATGCATCACGCCCGCATTGCCAGAGACATAGCCGTGGGTGCTTGTTTCGGTGATCGGCAAGGCATCCATATCAGCGCGCAGCCCAATGGCATGGTTGCCACCACCTGCCCGAAGGACGCCGACAACGCCTGCACCCTCATCATACACGTCTACCCCCAATTCGCGCAGATACGCCGCCACCTTGGCCTTGGTACGGTCTTCTTGAAACCCAAGTTCTGGATCACAATGGAACGCTTGACGCAGTTCGGTCAATTTCGCGTGGAACGTGTTCATCCCGCTTCCTCCTGCTAGCGCCTATAAAACTAAATAACTTCCCCGAACTTACACATCAAAGATACGGTCAATGACGATAAAAAACGCCGCATTTCGTAGCATTGGGGATGTTGCCCGAAAAAACCAAGCACCATGTGTTTTGTCGCACTCTCCAGTCCCGCTCAAAACTCCGCGCAGCGCATCCATTTTCGGGAAGAATGTGACGCCAATTCGTTTGCCAATTCACGAAATATGTATGCTCTGGACTGCGCCGCCAGAGCGCCCAAAATATGCCATATTCGATGAATTTCGTCGCACCTTATACCGCTTTTGCAAAAAAACATCTGAGCTACGGCTCAACCTGATGGATGTCACAGGACATAAATCAGGATACCAAGATGCTTATGACCGCAATGTAGAGAGCTTACATAGCGTCGGCCTCGTCTTGCCGCGCATTTCTGACCTTGCAGATCCACCCGCAAAACTGGCTGCCAAAATGGCGGAAATCGCAGACACCGACCCTGACGCGCCAGACGCACGTAACTTTTTCCGCGTTCATTGGTATAATGGGACCGACCGCCGCAGTTTAGTGCCGGTGCCCGAACATGTTGTCCTCACCGAAGCGATCACGGGACCGTCGCTACAGCGCGTCTTTGATCATTTGAATGTCGATGGTGATCTCAATGCCCGCGCCTTTGTCGCCGCAACGGGTTCTGCAGGCACGTTGGCTGCGGCAGATCACCTAAAGCAATCGCTTGGCACTCAGACGGGCGTGATCGAGGCCATTGCATGCCCGAATTTGCATTATAATGGATATCGAGAGCACAATATCCAAGGCATCGGCGACAAACATGTGCCCCTGACCCATAATGTGATGGGGTCCGATTTTGTCATCGACGTCTCGGACGCATCATGTGACAGCCTAATCCTTGTGTTCAATACCACCGTTGGCCGAGCGTATCGGTCCGAACACGGAGGCTTGTCGCAAGACAAATCAGCGCACTTAGCGACTTTGGTCTTTCCTCCATTGCAAACATCCTTGGTGCTATCAAATACGCCAAGTTCCATGACCTTGACGCCGAAGATGTCGTTATGACTGTCGCCACAGATGGGGCAAACATGTACCAGACCGAATTGAACATCGCCCAGAATATACATTTTCAAATGGCTTTGGGATGGTTCAGGCCGCCGAAGCATTCGGTCAAAATATCCTTGGCGTTGGGATCGACCATATGATCGAGCTGGGACGGTTTGACCGTGAACGCATTTTCAACTTGGCCTAATACACTTGGGTCGAGCAGCAAGGCACGTCGATAGAAGACTTCGACCGCCGCCGCGAACAATCCTTCTGGGATGGCATGATTGACAGGTTTAACGCGGCTTAAATGGCATCGCAGGACTGACCTCTTACCACTGGCCATTGGGACGTTTACCGGGCCGAAGTTAAGGACGGTAAACTGCGCTCATTGCATCCGTTCGAACATGATCCAGACCCCTCCCCGATTGCCCAAGGATTTGTTGGCGTGCTCGACGGCCCATTGCGGATCACGTCGTCAATGGTTCGCAAAAGCTGGCTCGAAAATGGACCAGGGTCCAGTAATGATCTGCGCGGTAGCAACCCGTTTGTGCAGGTCAGTTGGGACGAGGCTGAAAAACTTGTTGCCGACGAACTGCACCGCGTGCGCGCCGGTTTTGGCAACCATGCCATTTATGGCGGGTCTTATGGGTGATCTGGCGCGGGCCGGTTCCACCATGCCCAAAGCCAATTGAACAGGTTTCTCAACTGCATCGGCGGTTACACAAAATTGGTAAACAGCTACAGTCTTGCCGTGGGTGAAGTGATCTTTTCACATATTCTTGGCAACCCTTCTGACATGATCCACAATCTGCCAAGTTGGCAATCTGTCGTCGACAACACCGAGATTCTTGTCGCGTTCGGGGGAATGCCATTGCGCAACAATCAGATTTGCTCTGGCGGAACCGGAGCGCACCGCGCGCAGGCCGCTTTGACAGATGCAAAAAGCAATGGCGTGACGTTTGTGAACATCTCGCCGATCTGGATGCCGACAGCCCTTGCGGCGATGCTTGGCCAAATCGGACAGACGGGGGGTGGTGTCGCGTTCGGGTATTGTGCTTCCCTGCACGGCCCAGCCGTCGCCTCGGTGTCGAAACCGCGTTCACGGATGGCCAAACCTCTGCCGAGTGGTTGCAGTGGCTATATGATGAGAGCCGAAAAAAAGCCGAAGCGTTAGGCGTTGATTTGCCGTCCTACGCGGCGTTTCGCATGGATCCAGATGGCGCGCCGCTGCAAACCCTCAGTGGGCGCATTGAAATCGCGTCTGAAATCATTGCATCATTCAGAAACCGCGATCTTTTGGCCCACCCTGCGTGGTATCCTCCGACCGAATGGCTGGGCAGCATTCGCAAGCAATACCCCATTCACTTGATCTCGGGCCAGCCTGCCGAAAAGCTACATTCTCAGCTAGATAACGGGCCAGTTAGCCGTGCGGCAAAGATCAATGGGCGCGCAACAATCGGCTGAATCCTTCGGACGCGGACAAGAAAGGGATCGGCGAAGGCGATGCGGTGCGGGCATACAATGACCGAGGCGCGTGTTTGGCAACAGCCAGGTTGGCATCGTGGCGATCAGCACAGGGGCGTGGCTAGACGCGGTGACCCAACCGGATGGCACTTTGCTTTGTCGCGGCGGCAACCCCAACACCCTGACGCGCGAACACGGTACTTCGGAATTAGCGCAAGGGCCGACGGAACATAGTTGCCTTATCGACGTTGAAAACGTTCACAGGCCCACAATATCCACCCAATGCGTATCAACCGCCGAAAATCGAACGCAAAGCTGCGACACCCAACTGATAAGTTTTCAAATATGGAACTGTCACCGCCTGCCTGGCTCTTTCCAAGCGACATTTGCACAACTAGCGTGGCGATATGGATATTCTTGATCAACTCCGCGCCGTGTTTGGGCACGACGCCGTCTTAACTGGACCTGAGACCACGAAATGGGATCGGGATTGGACAGGTGCCTACCAGTCCAATCCCCTCGCAGTTTTGCGCCCGCGCAACACGGATGACGTGTCTGCGATCATGAAAATGGCGCATCGTACAAAGACGCCCGTCGTTCCGGTGTCCGGAAACACAGGGCTTAATGGCGGGACGCAAGCGCAGGGTGCCTTGCTGCTATCGCTCGACCGATTGAACACGATCAGCGCGCTTGACGTGCAGGGACGGACAGCGACCGTAGGCGCAGGCGTGATCCTGTCCAACTTGCATACTGCGGCAGAAGATCACGATCTGATTTTCCCGCTCACATTCGGTGCGCGCGGGTCCGCGATGATCGGCGGGGTGCTGTCGACCAATGCGGGTGGGTCCAACGTGCTGCGCTATGGAAACACCCGTGATTTGGTTTTGGGGATCGAGGTCGTGATGGCAAATGGCGACATCATGAACCTGATGGGGGCCTTGCATAAAGACAATTCCGGCCTGAACCTCAAACATCTAATGATCGGAGCTGAAGGCACGCTGGGGATCATCACGCAGGCGGTCGTTAAACTTTTCGCCCAACCGCAGGCCTATGCAACGGCGATGGTGGCGATGTCGTCGCTTAGTGCTGCGCTTGATCTATTGCACAGGGTTCAGTCCGCAACGGGGGGTGCAGTGGAGGCGTTTGAATTCATGCCGCGTGAATTCATCAACGGTCATCTGTCGCTCGTTAAATCTGCCAAGCCGCCCTTTGACGCCGCATATGACGTCAACATCCTGATCGAAGTTGGGGCCACAGCACCGCGCGATGCGCAAGCACAGCCCGACGGGTCAATTCCAATTACATCACTGCTCCAAGATACTCTTGGCGATATGCTGACAGAGGGGACCGTGCTGGATGCAGTCGTGGCCCAAAACGAAGCACAACGCGCCGAAATGTGGGCTAGGCGCGAGGCGGCTGCCGAAATCGCATTCGCAAAACGGCCCTTTGTTGACACTGATATCGCAGTCGCCCTGCCCGACGTCGCCGTCTTTTTAGACCGTATGAAAATACGCCTGCCTGCAATCGATGCAGCGGCCTCCGACCTTGTTGTCGCCCACCTTGGAGACGGAAATATTCACTATACGGCGTATCCGTCGACCAATGATCCGGACCTTGCCCAAGCCATCAAGGAAGCCGTCGAGGACGAGGTCCAAACTTTGGGTGGATCATTCAGCGCGGAACACGGTGTGGGCATATCGAAGCTGGCGACGATGCGGCGGCGCAAGGATAAAACTGCGCTGGCAGCGATGCGGGCGATCAAATTCGCGCTCGATCCGCAGGACATCCTGAACCCCGGAAAAACCATCCCCGACTAAGATCTTTTTGATCTGATATTGCATAACAAGTGCGGCTGGGGCCTTGTGTAACGGTATTCTTATTTCAGGACAAACCGTTATGCGCCTTATCACTCTAGCTCTTCTCCCCTTGCTTGCCGCCTGCGCGACACCGCGCGAGGCCTGCCTTGCAAACGCGGGTTCCGACCTGCGTGTCATCAATTCGTTGATCGGTACAACGCGCGGCAATCTAGCCCGTGGGTTCGCCATTGAGACCCAGCAAAAAATCCGCGAAGTGAACACAACTTGCGCGACCGAGCTGCCTGACGGAACGATCATTCGCACTGAATGTGAAAAGGTAGAAGTACGCGATGTGCAGGTTCCAGTTGCGATTGACCTAAATGCAGAACGGGCAAAGCTGTCTTCATTAGAAGAGCGCCAGCGCCAATTGCAAATCAATGCAGAAGCCGTGCGTCAGCAATGCATCGCGGCCAATCCAGAATAACCTAATGGGCAGATACGGCGGCCGGATCAATCAAGGTGCGGCCACCGTCCACAGTAATAATCTGACCTGTCACAAAACCGGCTGCGTCGGATGCCAAATACTGCACGGCGTCTGACACTTCGCTTGGGCTCGCGATCCGCTGCAGCGGTGTGTTTTCAATAATGGTTTCGCGCAGCTCATCGTCATCTTTCAACGACCACTTTAGGCTCGCACTCATCACTGATCCAAATGCCACGGCATTCACCCGAATACGCTTGGGCGCCCAAGCAACTGCAAGCGACCGGGTCATCTGATCCAGTGCCTGTCTCTTATACACATCTGACGCTGCCGACGAATAGAGAGG